>NZ_JAWSTH010000011.1:0-92663 GCF_033542075.1 Conexibacter stalactiti | reverse complement strand
CGCCGCGTCGCCTCCAGCCGCGCCGCCGCCCGCCGCGCCCTCGCCGGCGAGGCGCGCCAGCGCCTCGTGGCACTCGCGCAGCCGCCGCCCGGCGGCGTAGGCGTCGAGCGGGCGGGCCGCCGGCGTGACCAGCTCCCAGAAGCCGAGCGTGAAGCCGTCTCGGCGGTGCGGACCGGGCGGCAGCAGCTCGCTCGGCGCGACGACCGGCGCGCCGACGCGCGCCAGCGCTCCCGCGACCGCCAGCTCGCGCGCGATCCCCTCGCCGCCTGGCCGCCACTCCGCCGTCCCCGTCGCGACGCGGGCGACGAATTCGACGCGCACGGGAGCTCCCGCTCGCGTCCCGCCTGGCCGGCTCGCCGCCGTGGAACTCCCAATGCGGAGCACGAGGTTGCTCCCCTCCTTCAGCACCTCCGCCGCGTCGACCCGCGCCCCCAGCTCGCGTGCGACCGCGACGGCGGCGCGCAGCGGAGGATCGACGTGCCCGGTCACGACACGCTGCCGCGCGGCAGCACCCACCGGACCGGTTGTCTCGTGATCGCGGCGATGCGATCGAAGTCGGCGTCGTAGTGCAGGACAGTGAGGCCGGCGCTCTCAGCGCACGCCGCGACGATCAGATCCGGCAACGAGACGGCGCGATGCTGCGAGCGCCGCGCGAGACGGCTCTGCACGTCGAGCGCCCGATCGAAGATCGCCTCGGTCAGCTCGATGCGCGGCAGTGCCCGCAGGCCGGTCACCAGCCGCGCGTATGCGCCCGGGCTGACGGCGCTGTAGAGCAGTTCGAGGTCGACGACGCCGCATGTCGCGATCTCGCCGGCGACGAGCAGCGGCTCGATCACAGCGCGGACCTGCGGACGCGTGTCCCCGCGCGAGAGCGCGCTCTTGTCCGCCAGGAACGTGGCCACGCCCCGACTCAGCGCCAGGCGTCGGCGGTCGCGTCGGGATCGAGCGCTCCAGGCTCGAACAACAGCTCGACCAACTGGCGACGCTGCCGCACTCTGATCACTTCTTCGAGCGCCGCGTCGACGGTGTCCGTCAGCGATCTCGTCCCGAGTATGTCGCGGGCCGCCTCGACCTTCGCGAAGTCGACCTCGAACGACGTCTTGCGGCGGGGGCTGACGGCCATCACTCCAAGATAGCGACGAGGTCAACAACAGATAGATGGGATCTGCCATTTCGATAGCGGCTCGCCCGAGGTGTTCGACACAGGAACTGTCGCGCCGTTGACAGACCGGCGGCGCGCGTGGGAGCAGGATCGATCCATCGCTTCCACCGCTTCCAGCAAGGAGCCCGCCATGTTCGTCTCGCTCGCCACCACCGCCCGCCGCACCGCGCTGACCGCCGTCGTCGCGCTCGGCGTCGGCGGCGCCGCCGCGTCGCTGCCAGCCGCCTCGCTCGCCAGACCGATCCTCGACACACCGAAGCCGAAGGACTGCAAGCTGCCCGGCGGCAACCCGATAAGAAGCGGCTCGACCGGCAGAGCCGGCGGGATCGAGTACGCCTGCACCGACGGGATCGCCTGTCAGGTCGAGGGCGGCAGAACGACGAGAAAGTGCTCGCACGCCTCGCAGGCGATCCGCGGCGCCGGCGGCCGCGCCCTGCCGGGCCTGCAGCTGCTTCGCTAGCGTTTCCGGCATGCCCAAGCGTGCCGCCAACCGTGACTCCGCCGTCGTCTGGTCCAGCAGCGGCGGCGACCTCCGCAAGGCCCGCCCCGACTCGTCGCAGACGCCGCCGCCCGCGCAGGGCGGCGGCCGCGTCAAGGTCCGCCGCGAGACCTCCGGCCGGCGCGGCAAGACCGTCACGACGATCACCAACGTCCCGCTCGGCGACGACGGCCTGCGCGAGCTGGCCGGCCGCCTGAAGAAGCGCTGCGGCGTCGGCGGCTCCGCGAAGGACGGCGTGATCGAGCTGCAGGGCGACCACCGCGACGCCGTCATGGAGGTCCTGCGGGCCGACGGCTTCGACGCCGTCCTCGCTGGCGGCTGACCACAACTGAACCCGCCCGCCAACCACTCACCGTGCATAACGGTAGTCTAGAGGCGTGCATAACGGGAGCGTAGAACCGTGCATAACGGTAGCCTAGGGCGATGAGAGACCGGACTTACGCCGCCCGCGTCGTCGACCGTGAGCTCGATGAGCTGCTGCCCGAGATCGCCGCGATCGCGCTCGAAGGAGCGAAAGGCGTCGGCAAGACCGCGACTGCGTTCCAGCGCGCCGAGACGGCGCGGGAGCTCGACGATCCGGCGCAGTACAACGTCGCGGTCGCCGATCCCGGTCGCCTGCTCGACGGCCCCGTCCCGGTCCTCATCGACGAGTGGCAGTACCTGCCTGAGTCGTGGGACCTCGTCCGCCGCGCGGTCGACCGCGGCGCCGCGCCGGGCAGCTATCTGCTGACCGGTTCCTCTCAGCCAAATGACCTCGGCTCGCATTCCGGCGCAGCCCGGATCGTCAGCCTGCGGATGCGGCCGCTGTCGCTCGCGGAGCGCGGACTGCCGGCGCCGACCGTCGGCATCGCCGATCTCCTCTCCGGGAACCGGCCCACGATCACCGGCGCGACCGCGCTGACGCTCGCCGACTATGTGCAGGAGATCGTCGCCTCCGGCTTTCCCGGACTGCGCTCGCTCTCGGGCCGTGCGCTGCGGGCCCAGCTCGACGGCTACCTGCTGCGGATCGTCGACCGCGACTTCGAGGAGCTGGGCCACACGCTGCGCGATCCGGCGGCGCTGCGGCGCTGGATGGTCGCGTACGCCGCCGCCTCCTCGACGACCGCCTCTTTCGAGACGATCCGCGACGCCGCTACCAGCGGCCACGGCGAGAAGCCGGCGAAGACGACGACGATCCCCTACCGCGACGTGCTCGAACGACTGTGGATCGTCGACCCGGTCCCGGCGTGGCTGCCGACGCGCAACCGCATCGCGCGAATCGCATCGCCGCCCAAGCACCAGCTCGCCGACCCCGCGCTCGCCGCGCGCCTGCTCGGGATCGACGGCGACGCGCTGCTCGACGGCCGCGACGCGGGGCCGCTGATCCCCCGCGACGGGACGCTCGCCGGGACGCTGTTCGAGTCGCTCGTGACGCTGTCGCTGCGCACCTACGCGCAGGCGGCCGAGGCGTCGGTGAAGCACCTGCGCACCGCCGGTGGCAGACGCGAGGTCGACCTGATCATGGAGCGCGCTGACGGTCGCGTCGTCGCCGTCGAGGTGAAGCTGACACGCGATGTGCGCGACCACGACACGACCCACCTGAGATGGCTCGCGCGACAGCTCGGCGACGACCTGCTCGACGCCGTGATCGTCACGACCGGCCCAGAGGCGTACCGTCGCGCCGACGGCATCGCCGTCGTTCCAGCCGCCCTGCTCGGCCCCTGACCTGCAATCCTCGAACGCGCCCGTGCCACCTCAGCCCGAGATCCGTCGCGCCGTGCCCGACGACCTGCCGTGGGCGGCGGCCGCGCTCGCGCTCGCCTTCGCCGACTATCCGTGGACGCGCTGGGTCGTCGACGAACGCGACCATCTCGACCGGCTCGAGGGGCTGTACGCGATCTACCTGCGCGTGGCGCTGGAGCTGGGGCAGGTGTGGGTCAGCGACGACGCCAGCGCCGTCGCGGCGTGGACGTCGAGCCGCACCGCCGCGGCGCAGGACGAGCTGTTCGAACGCGAGGGGCTGGCGCTGCGGGTCGCGCAGCTGAGCGGCGACCGGCTCGGCAACGTGGCGACCGGGATCGAGCTGCTCGCGCCGCACACGCCGAGCGAGGACCACTGGGTGCTCGCCGCCGTCGGGGTCGTTCCCGGACGACAGGGAGAGGGACTGGGCCGGCGCGTGCTGGAGCCCGCGCTCGCCGACCTCGACGCGCGCGGCGACGCGGCCGTGCTCGACACCTCGACGGCCTCGAACGTCGGCCTCTACGAGCGGCTCGGCTTCGCCGTCACGACCGAGCTGGAGATGCCTGACGGCGGGCCGCGCGTGTGGCTGATGCGGCGGGAGCCGCACCCGGCGCAGCGCTGACTCAGACCGGCGCGATCGGGCCGCTCGGCGCCGTCTCGGTCGTCGGCTCGTGGCGGCGGACGGCCTCCGCGATCCTCGTCGCGTCGCGCGACTCGACCGCGTCGACCAGCTCGCGGTGGACCTCGATCGACGCTCTCACGTCGAAGGTCGCGTCCAGCTCGACGTTGTCGAGCTCGTTCTCGACGATGTCGAGCAGCGCGCTGTAGATCCCCGTCAGCAGGCTGTTGGGCGAGACCTCGGCCATCCGCCGGTGCATCGTCCAGTTGCGCCGCAGGAAGGCGCGCGGGTCGTCGGTGTCGTCGGCCATCGAGGCGACGATCTCGCGCAGCTCGGCGAGGTCGTCGTCGGTCGCGTAGCGGGCCGCTTCGGTCGCGACCAGCAGCTCCAGCGAGTTGCGCACGGCGAGGCAGTCGGCGAAGCTCGCGCCGCCGTTGCGGAAGCCGAGCGTGAAGTGGCTGAGGCGGACGTGCGGCGAGGGCGTCGCGACGAAGACGCCGCCGCCCGGCCCCGGCCGCGCCTCGACGAGGCCGCGCATCTCCAGCGAGCGGATCGCCTCGTTGACCGTTCCGACCGCGACACGGAAGCGCGTGCGCAGGTCCTCCTTCGTGCCGAGCCGGTGGCCGGGCGGCAGCGACGAGTCGAGGATGTCCTGCTCCAGCTGGCGCGCGAGCATCTCGGCGCGGGAGATGCGGGGAGCGGTGAGGTCGCTTGAGGTCATGTGCCGTTCCCCAATCTAGTCCAGGTCGGTGGTGCAATGCGAGCGCTGACGGTCGTGCAGGCCGAAGACGCGCACGGCGTTGCCGCCGAGCACACGTGCGAGCGCCTCCGCGCCAAGGCCGAGCGACTCGGGCGCCGCGAACGGGATCGCGTCGCGCATCAGGAAGGGCGCGTCGGTGCCGGCCAGCACGCGGTCGTCGCCGACGCGGTCGATCAACCGCGCGCAGGCGTCGGCGTCGAACAGGACCGTGTCGTAGAGGAACCAGCGCAGGAAGTCCTCGGGCGCCAGCCGCGAGACGCCCTCCAGCTCCGCTCTGCGCGCGAAGCCGGTCGCGATCCGGTGCGCCTGCCACGGCAGGAAGCCGCCGCCGTGGGCGAGGATCACCTGCAGCGACGGGAAGCGCGACGGCACGTCGGCCTGCAGCAACGTCGCGGCGGCGAGCGTCGTGTCGGCCGGGTTGCCGACGAGGTTGACCATGAAGCCGGCGCGCAGCTGCGGCGCCGGCTCGTACTCGCCGGGATGGACGAACAGCGGCGCGCCGAGCCGCTCGGCGGCCGCCCACAGCGGGTCGAGCGCCGGCCGCGCGAGCGTGCCTGCGTCGCTCGTCGCGGCGAGCATCGCGCCGACCGCGCCGGCCGCGACCGCCTCCTCCAGCGCTGCGGCTGCCGCGCCGCCGTCGAGGTCGGGCAGCGCCGCCAGCCACGCGAACTCCGGCGCGCCGGCGACCGCGGCGCCGAGCGCGCCGTTGATCACCGCGCACCAGCGCGCCTGCAGCGCCGGCTCGCGCGGCCCCTTGACCATGTCGACCCACGGCGCGAGCACCGACAGGTCGATCGCATGCTCGGTCTGGAAGGCCCGCTGCGCCTCCAGCGAGCGCAGCGCGGCGGCCGCGCCGCGCCCTCTCCAGGCGCGCCCGTCGACCGTCACGCCGGCCTCGTCGGGCACGGCCGTCGCCCAGGGGCGCAGGCCGACCGGCGGCGCGTCGAGCGCCGCCGGCGGCATCAGGTGGGCGTGGGCGTCGATCCGCATCCGCAGCGAGAGGCGCCTACAACGCCATCGTGATCGTCTTCGCCTCGGTGAAGAACTCGCGTGAGTAGTAGCCGCCCTCGCGGCCCATCCCCGAGCCCTTCGCCCCGCCGAACGGCGCGCGCAGGTCACGCACGAAGAAGCAGTTGACCCACACGGTGCCGACGTCGAGCGCGGCGCCGACGCGGTGGGCCCGTCTGAGGTCCTGCGTCCACAGCATCGCCGCGAGCCCGTACGGGGTGTCGTTGGCGACGCGGATCGCCTCCGCCTCGTCGTCGAACGGCGCGACGACCAGCACCGGGCCGAAGATCTCCTCGCGCACGCAGCGCGAGCCGCGCGGCAGGTCGGCGATCACCGTCGGGCGCAGATAGGCGCCGGCGGCGAGCGCCGGATCGTCGGGGCGGCTGCCGCCGGTCAGCACGCGGCCGCCGTCCTCGGCGGCGATCGCGACGTAGCCCTCGACGCGCTCGCGGTGCTCGTGGCTGACGAGCGGGCCGACCTTCGTCGTCTCCTCCAGCGGCGGGCCGATCGGCAGCCGCTCGGCCGCCGCGACCAGCCGCGCGAGGAACTCGTCGTAGACGGCGCGCTCGACCAGCAGCCGCGAGCCGGCGAGGCAGACCTCGCCCTGGTTGCTGAAGATGCCGCGGATCGTGCCGGCGACGGCGGCGTCGAGGTCGGCGTCGGCGAAGACGAGGTTGGGCGACTTGCCGCCCAGCTCCAGCGACAGCCGCTTCAGCGTCGGCGCCGCCGTCTGCATGATCGCCTGGCCGGTCGTCGTCTCGCCGGTGAACGTCAGCAGCTGCACGTCGGGGTGTCTGACGAGCGCCTCGCCGGCCTCGCCGGGGCCGAAGCCGTGGACGACGTTGAGGACGCCCTCGGGCAGCACCTCGGCGGCGATCCGGCCGAGCATCGTCGCGGTCGCCGGCGACTGCTCCGCTGGCTTCAGCACGACGGTGTTGCCGAACGCGAGCGCCGGCGCGACCTTCCAGCTCGCGAGCATCAGCGGGAAGTTCCACGGCGAGATCGCGCCAGCGACGCCGACCGGCTCGTGGCGCGCGTAGCTGTGGAAGCCGCTCATCGGGAACGACTCCGAGGCGGCGTGGTCCTGGAAGTCGGCGAAGAAGCGGAAGTTGTACGCGGCGCGCGGCACGTCGTGGCCGCGCGACTCGGAGATCGGCTTGCCCATGTCGCGGCTCTCGGCCGCGGCGAGCGCGTCGCCCTCCTGCTCGATCCGGTCGGCGAGGCGGTTGAGCAGCAGCCGCCGCTCTCTCGTGCTCAAGCGCGGCCAGGGGCCGTCGTCGAAGGCCGAGCGCGCCGCCGCGACAGCGCGCGCGACATCCTCCTCGCCGCCGCGCGCGACCGTGCCGTAGACGGCGCCGGTGTGCGGGTCGGCCGTCTCGAAGACGGCACCGTCGGCCGACGCGACCGACGCCCCGCCGATCACGTGCTCGAACGTCACGTGCGCCTCCTGCGCGTCGCGGACCGCCGCCGCAGTGGTCGTCTGCTCCATCCCTGCTCCTTCCATCCTGCGATCAGTCACGGACCGGCCCCTTCGGGACTCCGCCCACGCCCCAGCACTCCGGCTCGACCTCGCTCACGAGCACGCGAACGGTGTCGAGCGGCACGTCCAGCGCCCGCACGACGGCGGCGCTCACCTCTTCGATCAGGCGCCGCTTCTGGGCGCCGCTGCGACCGCTCACGATCTGCGCGTGGACGATCGGCATCAGGCCCGCACCTCCACCGCGCCGAGCCCTTCGACCTCCGCGCAGACGGTCACGCCCGGCGCGATCGGGAAGGCGTCGGTGAGCGCGCCCGAGAGCACCAGCGAACCGGCCGGCAGCGACTCGCCGCGCGCCGCCAAGCGCGTCGCCAACCACGCGACGGCGGCCGCCGGGTGGCCGAGCACGGCAGCGCCGGCGGCGGTCGCGACGACCTCGCCGGCGCGCGTCAGCACGACGCCGAGCGTGCGCATGTCGGGCAGCTGCGAAGGCGCGCGCAGCAGGCCGCCGAGCACGAAGGCGGCGGCGCTGGCGTTGTCGGCGACGACGTCGGGCAGCCGGAATCTGAAGCCGGCGTAGCGCGAGTCGATCACCTCGATCGCGACGCAGACGCCCTCGGTCGCGGCCAGCACGTCGGCGACGGTCGCCGGTCCGCGCAGCTCTCTGCCGAGCAGGAAGGCGATCTCCGGCTCGACGCGCGGGTGGATCAGCCGCTCGACCGGAACCGGCTCGCCGAGCGGCAGGTGCATCGCGTCGGTCAGCCAGCCGTAGAGCGGCTGGTCGACCTGCATCGTCCGCTGCTTGGCACGGCTGGTGAGGCCGAGCTTGGCGCCGATCACGCGCTCGCCGCGCGCGACGCGGCGGGCGATCGACAGCCGCTGCGCCTCGTAGGCCGCCTCCTCGCCGAGCGCAAGCGCGTCGGTGAACGGCGGCAGCGATCCGCGCCCCTCCTCGGCCGCCGCCAGCGCGGCGGCGACGGCGAGCGGATCGGCACTCGGCAGCGCGCTCATGCGACCACCTCGCTGCGGCTCGCAAGCTCCGCGGCGATCTCAATGATCCAATCCTCCTGCCCGCCGACCGTCTTGCGGCGGCCGCACTCCAGCAGGATCTCCTCGACCGGCACGCCGAACCGCTCGGCCGCCCGCTCGGCGTGCAGCAGGAAAGACGAGTAGACGCCGGCGTAGCCGAGCAGCAGTGCGCCGCGGTCGGCGATCTGCGGCCGGCGCATCAGCGGCCGCACCGTCGTCTCGGCGACCTCGAGCGCCTCGAACAGGTCGATGCCGGTCGCGATCCCGGAGCGCTCGGCGGCGGCGACGAAGGCGCCCGTCGGCGTGTTGCCGGCGCCGGCGCCGAGTCCGCAGGTGCAGGTGTCGACCCAGCGCGCGCCGGCGCGCACGGCGGCGATCGAGTTGGCGACGCCCAGCTCCATGTTCTGATGGCCGTGGAAGCCGATCGCGACCTCGTCGCCGAGCCGCTCGCGCAGCGCCGCGACGCGCGCGCTGACGCCGTCGGGCACGAGCGCGCCGGCCGAGTCGGTCACGTAGACCGCCTCCGCGCCGGCGGCGGCCATGATCGCGGCCTGCTCGGCGAGCCCTTCGGGGCTGTTCATGTGGGCCATCATCAGGAAGCCGATCGGCGTGTAGCCGAGCTCGCCCGCGAGCGCGATGTGCTGCGGCGAGATGTCGGCCTCGGTGCAGTGGGTCGCGACGCGCACGACCTGCGCCCCGCGCTCGCGCGCCGCGCGGAGATCGTCCTTCGTGCCGATCCCGGGCAGCAGCAGCACGGCGATCCGCGCCCGCTCGGCCGTCTGCACGGCCGCCTCGATCAGCTCCAGCTCGTCGCTGCCGGAGCGGCCGTAGGTGAGCGAGGAGCCGCCGAGGCCGTCGCCGTGGGAGACCTCGATCACCGGCACGCCGGCGTCGTCGAGGCCGCCGACGACGGCCCGCACCTGCTCGGCGGTGAACTGGTGCGCGACCGCGTGGCTGCCGTCGCGCAGCGTCGCGTCGCAGACGGTCACCGACAGCGTCTCGGCGCTCATGCCGCCACCTCCCGCGGCGTCAGCCGCCGTGCCAGCCGCTCGCCGACGCGGACGCCGGCGGCGGTCATGATGTCGAGGTTGCCGGCGTACGCCGGCAGGTAGTCGCCGGCGCTCTCGACCTCGATCGCGATCGTCACGCGACCGGGGTCGAAGATCGGCTCGGCCCGCAGCCGGTAGCCCGGCACGTACTCGGCGATCCGCTCGCGCATCGCGAGCACCGAGCGCGCGATCGCCGCCTCGTCCGCGTCCTCCGGGAGCTCGCAGAAGACGGTGTTGCGCATCACGATCGGCGGCTCGGCCGGGTTCAGCACGATGATCGCCTTGCCGCGCGCGGCGCCGCCGATCTCCTCCAGCCCGCGCGCGGTCGTGCGCGTGAACTCGTCGATCGAGGCGCGCGTGCCGGGGCCGGCGGAGCGGCTGGAGATCGCCGAGACCATCTCCGCGTAGGGCACGTCGCAGACGGCCGCGACGGCGGCGACGATCGGGATCGTCGCCTGCCCGCCGCACGTGATCATGTTGAGGTCGGGCGCGTCGAGGTGGTCGTCGAGGTTGACGACGGGGACGACGCCGGGGCCGAGCTTCGCCGGCGTCAGGTCGATCGAGCGCAGCCCGGCCTCGGCCAGCAGCGGCGCGTGCGCGCGGTGGGCGCCGGCCGAGGTCGCGTCGAAGACGATCTGCGCCTTGTCGGGGTTGGCGAGGATGAAGTCGATCCCGTCGGCGCTCGTCTCGATCCCCGCCGCGCGGGCGCGGGCGAGGCCGTCGGAAGCGGGGTCGATGCCGACCATCGCGGCCGGCTCCAACAGCTCGGAGCGGCCGAGCTTGACGAGCAGGTCGGTGCCGATGTTGCCCGAGCCGAGCACGGCGCAGGGGACGCGGGCGCTCATGCGGCGCCTCCTTCCGGGGTCGGTGCGGCGGAGACGGTGACGGCGCCGAGGCCGGAGAACTCGGCCCGCACGACGTCGCCGGGCGCGAGGTCGACGGCGCGGTGCATCGCGCCGGGCAGGATCAGCTCGCCGGCTTCGAGCCCCTCGCCGAACTCGGCCAGCTTGTTCGCCAGCCACGCGACGCAGCCGACGGGGTTGCCGAGCACCGCGGCGCCGGCGCCGGTCTCGGCCAGCTCGCCGTTGCGCGTCACGACGACGCCGGTCAGGCGCGCGTCGAGGCGGTCGAGCGGCAACAGTCGCGTGCCGAGCACGACGCGGCCGGAGGAGGCGTTGTCGGCGATCGTGTCGGCCAGTCTGATCTGCCAGTCGCGCACGCGGCTGTCGATGATCTCCAGCGTCGCGACGGCGGCGGCGATCGCCTCGGCCGCCATCGCGCTGCTGACGCCGGGGCCGCGCAGCGGTCTGCGCAGCAGGAAGCCGATCTCGGCCTCGGCGCGCGGCTGCAGCAGCTCGTCGCCGATCACGGCGCCGTCCTCCAGCAGCATCTCCTCGAAGAGGACGCCGAAGTCGGGCTCGTCGACGCCGAGCATCTCCTGCATCGCGCGGGAGGTGAGGCCGACCTTGCGGCCGCGCACGATCGCGCCTTCGGCGATCCGCCGCCGCGTGTTCTCGCGCTGGACGGCGTAGGCGCCGGCGATGGTCAGGCCGGGATCGGTCTCGGTCAGCGGCGCGCAGGCGACGCGCGTCCGCTCGGCCTCGCGCAGCCGTTCGGCGAGCCGGGTCGTATCGGGTTCGGAAGCGCTCATCGTGAAATCAACATTATCAATATCTTGATTAGGCTCAAGCGCCTGTCAGCGCGACCACGGCGTCGCCCATCGCGCGGCCGTGGTGCTCGTAGAAGCGCCAGTCGTCGAACTCCGTGCGCGGACGGCCGAAGTAGCCGTGCGGCGTGATCTGCTTCGCGTGCTCGTCGCCTCTGCGCCACTCGGCCAGCTGCTCGGGCGTCAGCTGGTGCTCGGGCAGCTGCTCGATCACGTCCCAGTCGACGAGCTGCGGCGCGTAGCGCGCGACCAGCGCCGTCTCGGTGCGGCCGCCGTGCGCGCTCAGGCGCCCGCGCCACTCCTCCGGCGGGTCGTAGACGACCCACTGCGGCTCCTCGCCGCTGAAGCCGAGCCGTCTGACCGTGCCGCCGTGATCGAGCCAGCGGATCCCCGTGCGGCCGGCCGCGTGCTGAGCGCCGATCACGTCAGCGATCATCTGGTTGTGCGCTCTGTCGCCGTGGTGATTGACGACGAAGACGTCGTCGAAGCCGAACGACGCCAGCGAGCTGAAGATGTCCTCCAGCAGCGCGGCGGCGATCTCCGGCCGCGTCCGGAACGAGCCCGGGAAGGCGCCGGTGACGTGGTTGATGCCCCAGTAGAACGGCGGCGCCACCAACGCCTCGCCGCCCCGCTCGATCACGCGGGCGCGCGCCAGTCTGCACAGCAGCTGCGAGCCGATCACGTCGGTCGACAGCGGCAGGTGCGGACCGTGCTCCTCGACGACGCCGGTCGGCAGCAGCACCGGCACGCCGCGTCTCGCCGCCGCCTCCAGCTGCGGGTAGGTCAGCTCGGCGAGCGTGTCCTGGAAGATCGAGTACGTCATGCGCGTCCTTCGTGAGCGGGGGTCAGGGCGAGGTCGGCGGCGGCCGGCTCGGGGCGGTTGCGGATCGCCCGGTAGACGTGCGCGCGCAGGTGGGCGAACGCCGGGAGCTGCTTCGTCTCGATCTGGTCGCGCGGCGACGGCAGGTCGATCGTCAGCGACTCCAGCACCGTCGAGGGGCGGCGCGTCAGCACGACGACGCGGTCGCCGAGGTAGACCGACTCGTCGATGTCGTGCGTGACGAGCACGATCGTCATCCCGTACTGCTCGCGGATCTCCAGCACGAGGTCCTCCAGGTCGGCGCGCGTCTGCGCGTCGACGGAGGCGAACGGCTCGTCCATCAGCAGGATCTGCGGCTCGTACGCGAGCGCGCGGGCGATCGCCACACGCTGCTGCATGCCGCCCGACAGCTCCCACGGATATCTGTCGCCGAACCGCTCCAGGTCAACCGACGCGAGCGCCTTCTCCATCGCGGCGCGGCAGTCGGCCTTCGACATGCCCTTGTTGCGCAGCGGCAGCGTCACGTTGTCGGCGACGGTCAGCCACGGCATCAGCGAGCGGGCGTAGTCCTGGAAGACGACGGCCATCTCGGCCGGCGGCTCGGTGACCGGCCGGCCGCGCAGCGTGACGCTGCCGGAGGTCGGTCTCAGCAGCCCGGAGATCGTCCGCAGCAGCGTCGTCTTGCCGCAGCCGGAGGGGCCGACGACGACGACCAGCTCGCCCTCGGCGACGCTGAACGTCACGTCCCCGATCGCGGCCGTCCCGTCGCCGTCCTTTCCGTACGACTTGGCGAGGTTCTGAATGTCGAGCATGGTGTGAGGCTCCGGTCGGGTCAGGAGGAGAGCGCGCTCGCCTTGGAGGCGCGATGCCAGCGCAGGAGACGACGTTCGACGAGCGTCAGCAGGCCGCTGAGCGCGTAGCCGAGCAGGCCGATCATCAGCGTGCCGGCCCACATCGCCGGCAGGTCGAAGGAGCGCTGCGCCGACAGCACGAAGTAGCCGACGCCGTTCTCGCTCGCGACCATCTCGCTGATCACGACCATGATCAGGCCGAGCGCGAGGCTCGTCCGCAGGCCGGCGAAGATCTGCGGCAGCGCCGCCGGCACGATCACGCGCATGATGCGGTCGCGGCGCGAGAGCCGCAGCACGCGCACCGTGTCGCGCAGGACCGGGTCGATCGAGGCGACGCCGTCCATCGTCGTCAGCAGGATCGGGAAGAGGCAGCCGAACGCGATCAGCGCGATCTTCATGCCGGAGCCGATCCCGATCAGCACGATCCCGAGCGGGATCAGCGCCGGACCCGGCAGCGCGCGCAGGAACTCGACGATCGGCTCCGCCGCGCGCCACAGCAGCTTCGACTGGCTCAGCAGCACGCCGAGCGGGACGGCGATCGCGATCGCGATCGCGAAGCCGGCCGCGAGCCGCAGCATGCTCGGCACGACGTCGGAGGCGACGTGCGAGAACAGCCACGTCTCGCGGAAGGAGTCGAGGATCTCCGACAGCGGCGGGAAGAAGAACGAGGTCGATCCGGCGGAGGCGATCCACCACGCCGCGACGATCGCGAGCGGGACGGTGACCTCCAGGATCAGGCCGAGGCGGGAGCGCAGCGCGCGGGCGATCATGCCGCCACCTCCCGCTGCGACGGATGCCAGCGCAGCGTGCGCCGCTCCATCCGCCGGAAGGCGCTGTTGATGACGATCCCGACGAGACCTGTCGCGAGGATCAGCGCGTACATCAGCGTCGTCGCCGCGCTCGTGCGCGCGAGGTCGATCGAGTGGCCGAGGCCCGGTGCGCCGATCACCAGCTCGCCGGTGACCGTCAGCAGCAGCGAGGTCGTCGCCGCGATCCGCAGCCCGGTCGCCGCGTACGGCAGCAGGCTCGGCAGCGTGATCCGCCGCATCCGCTGGAAGCGGCCCAGCCCGAACATGCGGCCGGTGTCGGTCGCGACCGGGTCGACGTCCTGCACGCCGTAGATCACCTGGATCAGCAGCGGCCAGGTGGCGCCGAAGGCGGCGAGGAAGACCTTGCTCGTCAGGCCCGTGCCGTACAGCAGCACGACGAGCGGGATCAGCGCGACCGACGGGATCGGCCGCAGGAACTCGATCACGAAGCGCAGCGCGCGGTGGAGCAGCGGCGTAGAGCCGAGCGCGAGCCCGAGCGGCACCGCGATCGCGATCGCGATGCCGAGCCCGAGCGCCCAGCCCTGCAGCGTGCTCCAGATGTCACGCCAGAACGCCTCGGTGCTCAGCTGCGAGATGAACGTGTCGACGATCTCGCTGGAGGGCGGCAGCTGCCGCGCGGAGACGATCCCCACGCGCGGCAGCAGCTCGAACAGCGCCAGCACCGCGAGCACGCTCACGATCGGAGGCAGGATCCGCGCGGCGTCCAGGCGCGGGCGCCGGCCGCCGGCGCGGCGCCGTGGCGCCACGCCGGCCTCGATGGAGGGGGTCACGCTGCTGGCCATCGTCCGCCTCTCAGTCCCCGAGCAGTCTCGAGGCGTCGACGTCGTCGGCGAAGCCGAACTCCTCCATCAGCGCGGCCGTCGCCTCGACGCTCGCCGCGTTCAGGTCGGTCGACCATCTCGGCAGCAGGATCGCGTCGGCGACCGCTCTCTCCATTCTCGCGTAGTCGACGACCGCCGCCCGCGCCGCGTCGGGGTTGGCCTCGGCGTACTCCAGCGATCTGTTCATCGCCGTGCGGAAGCGCTCGACGATCTCCGGGTTGTCGGCCGCGTACTGCTCGGTCGTGTAGTAGAGCCCGACCGTGCCGCCCGGCGTCGCCTCCCAGATCGGCTTGGAGACGACCTGCGTCACGTCTCTCTGCACCGTCATGAACGGCTCGGCGACGACGACGGCGTCCACGCGGCCGCTCTCCAGCGCCGCGGCCATGTCCGGGCCGGGCACCTCGACGTAGGAGATGTCGCTCTCCAGCGTCGCGCCCTGCGCTCTCAGCGCGCCTCTGATGCCGAGGTCGGAGATGCTTCTGACGGCGTTGACGCCGACCTTGCGACCGGCGAGGTCGGTCAGCGTTCTGATGTCGCTGCCCTTCTTCGCGAGCACGGCGATGAAGGCGTCTCTCTCGTCCTGCGCCTCCTGGTTGCCGGCGGCGACCGCCTGCAGCGGCAGCCCTCTCGCGGTCGCGGTCAACAGCGGGATGATCGAGCCATAGCCGAACTGGTACTGGCCGCTGACGACGGCCGGCACGATCGCCGCGCCGGCCGACGCCGGCTGCGGCTCGATCTCCAGGTCCTGCTCTCTGAAGAAGCCCTGTCTGATGCCGACGTAGAGCGGCGCGATGTCCGAGTTGGGCACGACGCCGACCTTCAGCGTCGTGACGCCCTCCGCGGAGGTCGACGCGCCGCCGCCACCGCCGTCGTCGGAGCTGCTGCCGCACGCCGCGAGCGCGACGACGGCGACGCACAGCGCCAGCAGCGCTCCGAGCCTGGCCGCGAATGCGGGCAGGGGCCGTCCTTCGATCCGAACCACCACGTTCTCCTTGTTTGTCGTGCCTTCAGCCGGACGCGGTCGCGTCCCGGTGCCGTTGGGTCAGCGCACCGCCGGAGCGGTCGCGAGCGCGGCGAGCCGCGCCCCTGTCAGGGGGGCGAACTTGAAGCCCCGCCCTTCGCATGCCGCGGCGGCGATGACACCGTCGTGCTCCTCCAGCACGAACCGCGGCTCAGGCAGGTTTCCGAACAGCCCGATCTCCAGGTGGGGATCGGACGGCACTGCGGTCGGGAAGCGCTCGCGCACCCGCTGCGCGAGCCGCGCCGCCGACTCCGCGTCGGGCTCCCACGGCGCGTCCGGGTCGACCGTCGGCCCGATCCGCGACTCGCCCAGCTTCAGGCCGTGGCCCGGGCTGGTCGCGGAGTAGATCGACGGGCTGCCCTCTTCGAACAGCGGCGGCGGGATCCGCTCGCCGGCTCTGAAGGGGAAGTAGGCGACGGTGCCGCGTCTGGTGACGAGCGGCAGCTCGACGCCGGCCTGCGCCAGCAGCGGGCCGGCCCAGCCGCCCGCCGCGACGACGACCGTCTCGGCGCGGATCGCACCGGCCGCGGTCTCCAGCTCGACGCGGCCGGGGCCGCCGGGCGTGCGCCGCAGCGCGGTCACGGGCGTCCGCTCGTGGATCGCGCCGCCGCGCGTGCGGACCGACGCCGCCAGCGCCAGCAGCGCTCTGTCGGCGAAGATCGTCGCCGCCTGCGGCGTCCAGATCGCCTGCTTGCCGGCGGGCAGAGTGACGGGGAAGCGCTCCGCCGTCGCGGCCGCCGACAGCAGCTCGAAGGCGACGCCGTTCTCGGTCAGCGCCGGCGTCAGCAGCGACGCGCGCTCGGTCGCGTAGAGGCCGCCGGAGTCGTCGAGCAGCCGCTCGCCGGCCTCCGCCTCCAGCTCGCGCCACAGCCGCATCGATTCGACCGCCATCGGCACCCACTCGGGCTCCGGATGGACGTAGGCGAAGACGCGCGCGTCGCCGTGGCTGCCGCCGCGCGTGTGGTCGAGCGCGAACTGCTCCAGCACGACGACGTCGCGGCCGGCGCCGGCCAGCTCACGGGCGGTCGCGAGGCCGACGACGCCGCCGCCGATCACGACGACGTCGGCGCGCGCTGGAAGCGTTGCCGTCATGCCTCGCCCTTCAGCGAGCGCACGAGCGCGACCGACGCCTCGGAGGAGCCGGCACCCTCGACCGTGCCGTGGATCAGCCGCGAGAGCTGGCCGAGCAGGTACGGGTGGACGCCCAGCTCGTAGAGCGTCTTGAAGTCGCGCTGCTCGATCGCGGCCCGCTCCTGCGGCAGCAGCTCGTAGCGGTCGAGGACCGACGCCTCGTCGTCCTTGAAGCGCTCGCGCAGCTCGCGGTCGCGCTTCAGCTCCTGGACGAGCTTGTGCGTCTGACGGGTCGGGTCGTAGTAGGCGCTGAAGTGGGGCAGTACGAGAGCCATCGTCGTCTCCTCTCAGGCCGTCGCGAGGTTCCAGCGGACGGCGCCGACGCCGCAGCGCCACTCCGGCACGGCCGCGTAGCAGAGCACTTCGACCGGCTGCTCGCCGATCGCCCCCATCACCGCGATCCACGACAGCAGCTCGGCGGTGCCGCCGGCGCCGGCCGCCTCCATCCGCTCGTAGGTCGCCGCCTCCAGGAAGGCGGCGTGGTCGTGCTGGTGGCGCTCGATCAGGTCGAGGAAGTCGCGGTCGTACGCCTCGTCGATCTCCAGGTAGCGCTCGCCGCCGGGCTCGTGCGACATGCCGCCGGTGCCGAAGAGGCCGACGCGCATGCCGTCCGGGAGCTGCTCGCGGATGACCGCGCCGAGCCGCTGGCCCATCGCGTAGGAGGCGTGCTGGTCGGGGACCGGCGGGACCGTGCAGTTCTGCATGATCGGCACGATCGGCATGTCGCTGTTGGCGAGGCCGGTGACGGTCGTCGGGACGGAGATGTTGTCGTCGAACAGCATCTGCGGTCTGTCGACGACGCGCAGGCCGTTGCCGGAGAGGCCGTCGAGCAGCGTGCGCGCGACCTCGGGGTGGCCGGTGAGGCGGTAGTCGTCGACGTTCAGCCACGGCTTGAACCACTCGGCCGGGCCGCTGTGGACGGCGTCGGTGCCGACGGCGAAGTCGGGGTAGTCGTCGGGGTCGTAGTTGACGAGGTGGTCGTTGGCGACCATCACGAGCACGTCCAGCTCGGCGTCGCGGATCTGCTGCCCGATGCTGCCGTAGGCGCCCTCCACGGATCTGCGCGTCGCGTCGTCCGCTCTGTCCATCCACCCCGTCAGCCCTGGGGCATGACTCGCGGACACGGCAAGGACCAGATCTGCCATTTCGAAACTCCCTACTACTTCGATTGGGGATCGTGGGGGGCGAGCGTGCGCGCGAGGACCGCGTCGGTCCCGAGCACCTCCGCGAAGACCGTTCCCATCACACGCAGCGAGCTGTCGTGCAGGGCGGGGAAGTAGCCGCCGACGGCGTCGTCGGCGACGAGCACGGCCAGGTCGCGGAAGAAGGCGTCGCGCACGGTCGACTCGACGCAGAAGTCGGTCCGCACGCCGCAGACGACGACGGTCTCGACCTGCTCGTCGGCGAGCAGCCGCTCCAGCTCGGTCGCGTGGAAGGCGCTGAAGCGCGTCTTCTCGACGACCGCGTCGCCGGGCCGCGGCCGCAGGCCGTCGACCAGCTCGGCGCCGCGGCTGCCGCGGCGCAGGCCGGCCGTCGCGAGGAAGGGGCTGCGCTGTGCCAGCAGCCCGACCGCGGCGTCGTCGTCCCACACCATCTTCACCCACACGACGAGGCCGCCGGCGGCGCGGAAGCGGTCGGCGAGCGCGGCGACGCGGCCGACCAGCGCGGCCGGATCCTCGATCGTCAGCCCAGCCTGCGCGAAGACCCCGTCGGAAGCGACGAAGTCGTTCTGCATGTCGACCACGAGCAGCGCCGGGCGCTGTCCGCGGTCGCCGTACGTCTCTCCTGTCGTGACGTCGACCATGTATCCATCATATTCATCATTTTGAATACATGTCAAGGTGAAATGCTCGCCCAGGGGCTCGCATTCCATTGCGAGAACTCGCCCGGGGGCTCGTTCTCGCGGCGCTCCGCTCTCTGTCTTAGCGCGCCGCGTCTCGCTACTGCGAGTCCTGCACGAGCAGCGCGATCTGGACGCGGTTGTCCGCCTCCAGCTTCGCCAGCAGGCGCGAGACGTGCGCCTTCACCGTCGCGACGCTCATGTGCAGCTCGGCCGCGATCTCGGCGTTGGCGCAGCCGCGTCCGACCGCCAGCGCGACCTCGTGCTCGCGCGGGCTGAGCGTCGCCAACAGGGCGCGTGCCCGCTCGCCGCGCGCGGCCGCCTCGCCGTCGCCGGCGACGAGCGCGATCAGCTGTCGCGTCACGCCCGGCGACAGCATCGCCTCGCCGGCCGCGACCAGCTCGATCGCGCGGACGATCTCGGCCGGCGGCGTGTCCTTCAGCAGGAAGCCGGCGGCGCCGGCGCGCAGCGCCTGCAGCACCAGCTCGTCGGCGTCGAAGGTCGTCAGCACCAGCACCGCGGGCGGCGAGGGCTGGCCGCGCAGCAGTCGCGTCGCGGCGATCCCGTCGAGCTGCGGCATGCGGATGTCCATCAGCACGACGTCAGGCCGGTGGCGGTCGACGGCGCTCAGCACCGCGCGCCCGTCGTCGGCCTCGCCGACCACCTCGATCCGGTCGGCGGCGCCGGCCAGCAGCATCCGCAGCCCGGAGCGGACGAGCGCGTCGTCGTCGACCAGCAGGACGCGGATCATCGCGGCAGCGGCAGCGTCGCGCGCAGCAGGAAGTCGCCGTTGGCGTCCGGCCCGTGCTCCAGCGCACCGCCCGCGAGCGCGACCCGCTCGCCAAGCCCGACGAGCCCGGTGCCGGCGCCCGGCAGGCCGTTCGCGGCGGCCGCGGCAGCCGGCGGCGCGCCGATCGGCCGGCGGCTGAGGACGGCGACGAGGAGGTCGCCGTTCGCCCCCGCGCGCCCCGCCTCGCCCGCGTCGCCCGCCGCGCCGATCGCGCCGCCGCCCGCCGCGCGCGCCTCCACGACGACCTCGACCGCCGCCGCGGGCGCGTGCTTGTGCGCGTTCGTCAGCCCCTCCTGCACGATCCGGTAGGCGGTCCGTCCGAGCACGTCGGGGAGGGCGACGTCGTCGAGGCCGTCCAGCTCGATCCGGCAGCCGATCCGCATGCCGGTCGCACGCGAGCGCTCGACCAACGCGGGGATCTGCACGAGCGTCGGCTGCGGCGGCTCCGGCGCGCTGCCGGCGGGGGCGTCGTCGTCGGGCTCCTGCTCGCGCAGCACGCCGATCACCTCGCGCAGCTCCTCCAGCGCGGCACGGGCCGAGGCGCGCACGACCCCGGCCGCCTGCGCGATCTCGGCCGGCGGCGCGTCGGGGCGGAACTCGAGCGCGCCGGCGTGCAGCGACAGCAGCGCGAGGCGGTGCGCGAGCACGTCATGCATCTCGCGCGCGATCCGCCGCCGCTCGGCCTCGCGCGCCTGCTCGACGCGCAGCTGCTGCGCGGTCTCCAGCCGCGCGGTGCGCTCGCGCATCGACAGGAACAGCTCGCGCTGGACGCGCACGAACAGCGCCCAGCCGACCACGAAGCCGGTGAACAGCAGCCCGATCAGCAGCTCGGTCGGGTAGTCGTCCTCGGTCGGATAGATCGCCGGGATGACGAGCGCCGTCGTGACGCCGATCGCGACCAGCAGCGCGACCTGCCGCCACGGCACGCGGATGACCGCGCAGAAGGTGGCGATCACGGCGGCGCCGCCGGGCGCGACGAAGAGGATCGAGGCGAGCCCGGTCGCGAGCGCGACGCCGAACGGCCAGCGGCGGCGCAGCCACAGCGAGAGGCAGGCGAGCGTTCCGAGCACGACCTCGCCGAGCAGCGCCAGCTCGCTGTGCTCGTCCTCGGTGAGGCCGAGCAGGTACAGGCCGAGCCCGATCGCGATCAGGAAGCCGAGCACGTCGACGAACCAGTCGCGCGGGCTGCGGCGGCCGTCCTCGCGCTCGCGCAGCGCGCCCGGCAGCAGCCACTGCTGCCAGCGGGCGCCCTCGATCTCGCGCGGATGCTCGGCCAGCTCGCTCATCGCAGGTCACAGCCTACGGCCGGCCAACGCCGCCGACCCCCTACCGAAGTCGATGCGGGTGTGGTCGGGAGGCGCTGGCGCGCGGACGGTCGCGCCGACGATCCTGCCGCCCATGATCGAATCCGACGGCCTCACCAAGCGGCTCGGCGGACGGACCGTCGTCAGCGACGTCACGTTCCGCTGCGAGCCCGGCAGCGTGACCGGCTTCCTCGGCCCCAACGGCGCCGGCAAGACGACGACGATGCGGATGCTGTGCGACCTCTCCGAGCCCGACGGCGGCAGCGCCCGCGTGCTCGGCGGCCGCTACCGCGAGCTGCCCAACCCCGGCCGCCGCGTCGGGATCCTGCTCGACGCGGCCGCCCAGCACGCCGGCCGCCGCGGCCGCGAGGCGCTCGCCGTCTCGGCGCAGACGATCGGCGTCGAGGAGCGGCGCGTCGACGAGCTGCTGACGCGGGTCGGGCTCGACCGCTCCGCCGCGCGCAAGCGCGTGCGGCAGTACTCGCTCGGGATGCGGCAGCGGCTCGGGCTCGCGCACGCCTTGCTCGGCGACCCGCAGGTGCTGATCCTCGACGAGCCGGCCAACGGCCTCGATCCGGAGGGGATGCGCTGGATGCGCGAGCTGCTGCGCGACTTCGCCGACCGCGGCGGCACCGTGCTGCTCTCCTCGCACCTGCTGCGCGAGGTCGAGGCGGTCGCCGACAGGATCGTGATCATCGGCGACGGCAAGATCGTCGCGCAGGGCACGCCTGACGAGCTGCTGCGCGACGCCGGCACGCTCGTGCGCGCGAGCGACGGCGTGCGGCTGCGCGACGCGCTCGCCGCCGCCGGGCTGACCGCGCGCTCGCAGGGCGACGGCGGCTTCCTCGTCGACGCCGAGCCGGAGCAGGTCGGCCGCGCCGCGCTCGCCGGCGGGGTCGTGCTGAACCGGCTGGGACCGTCGGAGGGCGCCGGGCTGGAGCAGCTCTTCTTCGATCTCACCACCCCCACCCCGGAGCCCGTCCGATGAGCGTGACCGCCGCCGCCCCCACCGCACCCGCGCCGACCTCCGCCGACCTCCGCCCCGGTCTCGGGCGCCTGGCCGGCGTCGAGCTGCGCAAGATGGTCGACACGCGCGCCGGCCTCTGGCTGCTGATCGTGACCGCGCTGCTGACGGTGGCGATCGTCGCGCTCGTCTGCGCCGTCGGCGACCCGCCCGACCAGACGCTCGCGAGACTGCTCGAGGCGGCGTTGGCGCCGTCGAGCATCCTGCTGCCGATCATCGGGATCCTGCTCGTGACGTCGGAGTGGAACCAGCGCACGGCGCTGATCACCTTCTCGCTGGTGCCCCAGCGCGGCCGCGTGCTGGCAGCGAAGCTGATCGCCGGCACGATCCTCACGCTCGCCGCCTTCGTGCTGTGCATCGCCGTCGCCGCCGTCGGCGTCGCGATCGTCGCACCGGACGTGAGCGGGGTGTGGTCGCTGTCGGCCGGCCTGCTGTTCCAGATGCTCGTCAGCGTCGTGACCGGGATGGCGATCGGCATCGGCTTCGGCGCCGCGATCCTCGCCTCCGCCCCGGCGATCGTCCTCTACTTCGCGCTCCCGGCCGCCTGGGGCATCCTCGGCTCGATCTCCTTCCTCAACGACGCCGCCGAATGGCTCGATAGCACGCAGTCGATGACGCCGCTGACGAGCGAGCTGCTGAGCGGCACCGAATGGGCGCGCGTCGCCACCACCCTCGCCCTCTGGATGGTCCTCCCGCTCGCGCTCGGCTGGTGGCGGATCCGGCGCGAGGAGGTGCGTTAGGCGGCCGCGGCGGCGAGCGCCGTGACCCGCTCGGCGACGGCGCGCGCGGCGGGGTTGTCGTGCCCGCCGCCGTCGGTCAGCCGAAGCGCCTCCTTCGCTGCGCGCGGCAGCAGCTCGTCGAGCGTCCGCTGCACGAACGCGGGCCGCACGCTGATGTCGCTCGCGAGCTGCGCCCACGCCGCGCGGTCGACGTCGTCGACCGCGCTCGCGCCGCCGATGCGCATCGCCAACCGCGTCGTCAGCCCCGCGTAGGAGACGGTGCTGACGAGGTCGTAGAGCGGCGCCAGCGTCGGCGGACCGGCGTCGTAGAGCAGCGAGAAGTTCTTCGCGTGCGCATCGCAGTTGCCGATCAGCCAGCACAGCACCAGCGCTCGCAGGAATCGCGGCAGCTCCAGCGCCGGCACGCCGGTCGCGGCGCGGATCAGCGCGACCGCGTCGTGGACGCCCGGACCGCCCTCGGTCTGGTACTTGCGATCGGACGCGACCCCGAGCGCCTGGCAGAAGTCCTCCTGGTGCAGGCGCCGGATCGGATCGGCCGTCAGGTCGCGGTCGTAGCGCTCGACGACGAGGTAGCGCAGGCCGGAGACGCTGGCGGCCGTGGAGACCTCCGCGACCGACAGGCCGCAGGCGCGGGCCAGCTCCATGCAGAACGCCTCGTTGTCGACGAGCCCCGGGAAGGCCGCCGGCTCGGGCTTGAGGATGTGCGTCGTCGCGGCGGCCGCGCTCGTCGGCAGCGCGATCGTCCCGTCGTCCTCCACGATCACCGGCAGCTTCGGCTGAGCACCCGCGAGCGAGAGCCGCACCCCGTGCTCCGGATCGGCGGCGAGCGGCCGCTGCGGGAGCCCCCGCAACAGCTCGTCGAGCGCGTCGGCATCGAGCGCCCGGCTGGTCGGTGATGGCGGGGGAGCCGACTCCTCGCGCAGCAGCGTGATCGCACCGGCGCAGTCGCCGCCGACCTCCTCCAGCAGGCCGAAGTCGTTCGATGGCGACAGCCCGAGCGCTCTCGCGAGCGCTCCGCGGCCGTCGCCTTCCAGCAGCAGCCCGCCGAAGACTGCGCGCGTGACGGCATGCGGGTGCGCCGCCGCCTGGAGCGGCAGCGCATGTGAGACGAGCGGACCGGAGTAGCCGGGGTCGTAGCGGAACTGGAGGTTGCCGTTGTCCTTGCGGATCAGCCGCCCGACGCGCCGATCGGCGAGTTGGACGATCAGCTCGTTCACGTGCGCGCGCTGAGATCGACGTCGAGGCCGACCGCCTGGGCGACGGCGAGCGCGATCTCGATCCGCACCGAGCCCTTGCCGCGCTCCAGCTCGCCGATCACGCGGCGATTCACGCCTATCGCGCTGGCGACGTCGTCCTGCGTCAGCGACAGCTCCCGCCGACGCCGCTCCAGCGCCGCTCCGAACTCTGTTGGCGTACCGATCAGCATGTTACCGATCGGTATCATAGCGACTCAACCAGCCTAAATGTTACCGATCGGTATCACAGCATGGTTCTGAGCTGAATGCGATCGATCGGTATCACGCCGCCGCGGCCGCGCGGTAGATGCGGCGCAGCTCGTCGGCGTCGGGGGGCGGGGGCGTGCGGGTCAGCTCGGCGGTGCGCGCGACGGCGGCCGCGACGACGCGGTCGAGCAGCGCTTCGTCGCGGGCGAGCGCGGTGAGACCGTCGCCGCCGGTCGTCTCGCGCAGCAGGCGCGAGAGCTGTTCGAGTGAGATCGGCAGCTGCGCGTCGAGGCTGTCGAGCGGTGCCGGCAGACGGCGGCGCAGCGCGGCGATCGACTCCGGCAGCAGCGCGGCGTTGGCCTGCGCGTGGCCGGCGCCGGCGCTGCGCACGGCCGTCTGCGCGAGCACGTGCTGGAGGCCGAGGCCGCTGTGATCGACCGCCCAGCCGGCGAGCAGCGCGCCGAGCGCGACCTCGTCGCGAGCGGGGTCCGGGAGGTCTGCGGTGCCGACCGCGCCCGCGCCACCGGACGGCGCCGCACCGCCCACCCCGGACGCACCGCCAGAGGCCGTCGCAAGCGGCTCCCACGCCCGCGCGAACTGCCGCGCCGCCTCGGCCGCGACCGCCGCCGCGAACGGCGTCGTGCGGCTGCTCGTCAGCGCGATCAGCACGTGGCCGAGCGCATTGGCGCTGCTGGCCGCCAGCTCGGACAGCTCGTGCGAAGCGCTCAGCGCCGGGTCGTTGAGGACGATCGACGGCCGCACGCGCGGCGTCTCGGCCGGAACGCCGCGGGCATGGCGGTGGCCGCGGGTCATCTCGGCGCCGGAGAGCGTCGTCGGGATCGCGGCGACCGCGTGCGGCGACGGCGTTCCGACGCCGACCTCGCTCGAACCTGCCCCGGGCGAGCCGCCGGCGAGACCGGCCCCGGCCGCCGCCGCCAGCGCCTTCGCGACGTCGATCACGCGGCCGCCGCCGAGCGCGACCAGCAGCGTCCCGGGCGGTCCGAGCGCGACGCCGCCGACGAGCAGGTCGCCCGCGACCTCGTCGACCTTGCCGGACGGCACCTCGATCACGCGCGCGGCGCCCGCGCGCACCAAAGGCGCCGCCTCCGCGGCGCGCGGCGTGGTCAGCAGCGTGTAGCCGTCGCCGAGCAGGCCCGCCGCCTCGGCGAGCGCGCCGCGGCCGAACAGCAGCGTGCGCTCGGCCTCGACGTGACGGAACGGGGCGGCGGCCATCGCTCTACGCGCGCGGCAGCGTGTCGGCGACCCAGCGGACGGCGTCGGGCACGTGCGCGGGATCGATGTGGTGGGCGGCGTCGGACTCGTGGTACTCGACGTCGACCCCGCCGGCCTCCAGCAGCGCCTGCGCACGCCGCGCGAACTCGACGTCCATCACCTGGTCGTTGCGGCCGTGGGCGACGAAGGCGCGCGTGCCGGCCTCGGCGCGGCCCGCGACGTCGGGCTGCCAGCCGTCGACGGTCGGCACGAAGCCGGCGAAGGCGAGGATCCCTGCCGGCGCCGGACGGTCGCCGGAGAGGCCCATCGTGTAGCTCATCACCGAGCCCATCGAGAAGCCGCCGAAGATCGTCCGCTCCGGCGCGATCCCGGTCCGTTCCCACAGCTCGTCGTGGAATGCGGTCAGCTTCGCGCGCGCAGCGGCGAAGGTCTCCGGGTCGGGGTAGCCGACGCGTGGCACCACGTACCAGTGATACCCAGGCCAGCCCGGCAGCGTCAGCGGCGCGCGCGGCGTGACGACGTGCAGCCGCTGCTCCGGATCGAGCACGTCGCCGAGCGAGAGCAGGTCGTGGTCGTCGGCGCCGCGGCCGTGGTGAAGCACGAGCAGCCCCTCGGGCGCCCCGCTCGCGGCGGGGCGCTCCTGGTGGACGAGCGCGCTCATGCGGTCGCCTCGGAGGCCGCCTCGCGCCGTGCCGCGCGCGGGTTGTCGACCGGCTGCAGCGAGCGCTCGAGTTGGGCGCGCAGGTGCTCGTGCTGCTTCGGCAGGCGCAGCGCCTCGCCGAGCGTCTCCGGGTCCTCGTCGGCGGCGAAGCCGGGCGAGAGCGTCGCGATCTCGAACAGGATCCCGCGCGGCTCGCGGAAGTAGATCGCGTCGAAGTAGTCGCGGTCGCGCACGTCGGTGACGAAGCCGCCGGCCTCGCGCACGCGTGCCTGCCACTTCAGGTGGTCGTCGTCCTGGGAGGCCCAGGCGATGTGGTGGACGCTGCCGGCGCCCTGCTCACCGACCGCCTGCGCCTGGTCGTAGGCCCAGTGGAAGTGGCGCTTCTCACCGTCGAGGCGGTACTCGCCGTCGCCGAGGTAGGTGAAGCCGAGCACGTCGGTCAGCAGCTTCTCCTCGACGTTCGCGAACATCGCGTAGGCGCGCGCGCCCTCGAGTCCCGTGATCGCGTAGTCGGCCGGGACATCCGGGTGGACAGCGGTCAGCGGCGGGTTGCCGTCGTCGGCGACGACCAGCTCGAGGCCGAGGCCGTCGTAGTCCTCGAAGCGGAGCGTGCCGTCGTCGCTGCGCTGCGACGGGTAGCCGGCGTCGCGCAGGCGCTGCTCCCAGAAGCCGATCGCGGCGTCGGAGGGGACGCCGAGCTGCAGCGTGTGGATCGCGCCGAGGCCGGCCTGGCCGCGCGGCGCACCGGCGAACTCGAACCAGGTGAGGATCGAGCCGGGGGCGCCGGTCTCGTCGCCGAAGTAGAGGTGGTAGGCCTCGGGCTGGTCGAAGTTGACCGTCTTCTTCACCAGTCGAAGCCCGAGCAGGTCTGCGTAGAAGGCGACGTTCTTCTGCGCGTCCCCCGTGATCATCGTGATGTGGTGCAGCCCTTCGAGCTTCATGTCTGCGACTCCTCGTCGGCCCTTCAAGTGATTGCGTACGCAACTATATCACGTTGTTGCGCGCGCAACTACTCCCTTATGCGCAACTCCTCGACAGACCTTCCGTTGGTGCAGTACTTCCACTCCTGACAGGGGGTCACACAGATGCTTCTCAAGCGCGCGCTCGCCGCGTCGCTGGTCGCTGGCGCGATCGCGACGACCGGGGCGACGGCGATCGCCCCTGCCGCGATCGCCAACGTACAGGTCGGTTCCTCCGGCTGGCAATGGGGCAACCCGCTGCCGCAGGGCAACACGCTGCGGGCGGCTTCGTTCGCCGGCGCGACCGGCTACGCCGTCGGCGACTTCGGCACGCTGTTGAAGACGAGCGACGGCGGCGCGACCTGGAGCGGGCTGCCGGTCGGCACCTTCCAGGGCCTGACGATCGTGCAGGCGGTCGACGCCAGCACGGTCTTCGCCGGCGGCGGCTGCGTCGCGCGCCGCTCCACCGACGGGGGCGAGACCTTCGAGGCGGTCGCCTTCACGCCGGTCGAGTCGAGCTGCCGCGCGAAGCTGCTCGGCCTCTCGTTCCTCTCGCCGACGCTCGGCTTCCTGCTGCTGGACGACGGCTCCGTCTTCACGACCGACGACGGCGGCACGCAGTTCGCGCAGCGGACCGCGCTGCCCGGCACCGCGGCGGCCGGCGGCGGCACCGCGCCGAGCGCGATCGCCTTCACCTCGCCGACGACCGGCGTCGCCGCCGCGCGCGACGGACGGATCTACCGCACGACCGACGCCGGCGTCTCCTGGAGCCTCGTCGCCGAAGCCGGCAGAGCGGTCAACCAGCTGTGGTTCGCCGACGCCGAGCACGGCTTCGCGGTCGGCGCGGGCGGGCTGTTCATGCGCACCGCGGACGGCGGCAGAACGTGGACGCCGAGAGATCTCGGCGCCGGCGCGCTCGACTACAGCGCGATCCGCTGCGTCGGCGACCAGCTGTGCCTGCTGTCGACCGGCGGCGGCGCGCAGCTCGTCCGCACCGCCGACGCGGGGCAGACGCCCGGCACCGTGATCACGCCCGCGAGCGACCCGATCTACGCGGCCGCGTTCGCCTCCCCGACGCGCGTCTCGGCGCTCGGCGCCAACGGCGCGACGGTCCTCTCCGACGACGCCGGCGCGACCTTCGCGAAGGTCGGCGGCCGCCTCAGCGGCTCGTACTCGTCGATCCGCGCCTCAGCCGTGCGCGGCACCGCCTTCGCGACCGGCACCGTCGGCGCGCTCGCACGCACGAGCGACGGCGGCAGCAGCTGGACGCGCGGCAGCGTGCCGACGGCCGGCGCGCTCGTCGACGTGTCGTTCCCGAGCAGAGCGGTCGGCTACGCGCTCGACGACGGCGGCGGGATCTTCCGCACCGGCAACGGCGGCACGACCTGGAAGACGCTCGGGACCGGCTCGACCGCGGTCGCACGCGCGGTGCTGGCGCCGAACGAGCGGACCGTGCTGGCGATCGGGCCGCGCGGACTGCGGCGCTCGGACGACGGCGGCGAGACGTTCGACGCCGCACGCTCGCGCGCGGTCGCGAGAGCGGCGCTCGACGGCGTCGTCGCGGCGCGCGGCGGGGCGCTGTTCGCCTGGGGCGACAGAACGGTCGCGCGCAGCCGCGACGGCGGGCGCACGTGGACGGCGCTGGAGAAGCCGGGCGCGAGCAGAAGAGCGCGCAAGAAGCTGCGGATCGCGCAGGTCGCCTTCTCGTCGGCGACGACCGGCCTGCTGCGCGACGGCGACGGCCGCATCTGGCGCACGACGACCGCGGGCCGCGTCTGGAGCGAGCTGACCGCGGTCGGCACCGCGCGCGTGCTCGGCATGGCGACCTCGTCCGACAGCTCGGCGTACCTCGTCGTCAACCGCTTCGGCAACGAGAGCGGCGGCTACCTGCTGCGGACGGCCGACGGCGGCGCGACGTGGCAACCGCAGTTCGTCGTCAACGAGCCGATCGCGGCGGCCGGCATCGCGGCGCCGCCCGGCGGCACCGACTACCTGCTCGCGGGCAGCTCGTCGCTGCTGTCGAGCAGAAGCGGCGGCAGCGCCGGCGTGCGTTCGAGGCTGACGCTCTCGACACCGCGCACAACGCTCGCCAGACCTGCGGAGATCACGGTCTCAGGCCGCCTCGCACCGGCCGGCCGCAGCGCCCGCGTCGTCGTCTCCGCGCTCACGCCCGGCAAGGCTGGCTGGCGCGCCCAGACGGTCGAGGTCGCCGCCAACGGCACGTTCGTCGCGAGCTGGAACGTCCCACGCGGCACCTCGCGCTTCGTCGCCCAGTGGACGGGCGACTTCAACGCCGCCGGCGCCGGCTCCCGCACGCTCGACGTGACGGTGAGAGCGGCACCGAGAAGAGCGGCGAGAAGAGGTGGGAGAAGAGGGCGCGGGAGACGGTGACCCGCTGAGCACCGGCGAGTTTTGGTCGCTGAGCGACCAAGACTCGCCGGTGCTCTTTCGCGACTCAGCGGATATAGACGGCGGCGCCGTTGCCGCCCGTGCAAACGGTCGGAACACCAGAGCGGCACGACATCGCGTACGTCTGGCCAGTGACCGGGCTGGTGGCGTAGACCGTGCCGGCACCGCTGTCGTAGAACGCCGCCGCGACGTTGGCGGCGAACGAACAGCTCGTCACGGAGTTGACCGAGATTCCGCCGCCGCACGCCGAACCGCTGTTGCCGCCCGGCGAACCAGGGGGCGCTGGCGCCGCCGACCCGACCTCTCTCTTCTTGCCGGGCTTCGACTTCTTTCTGAGCTCTCTTACCTGACGCTCAAGCTCACGCAGCTTGCGATCCGCGTCTCTCTGACGCTGCTCTGCCTGCAGCTCCCGCTTCGCCTGCGTCTTGATGCTTGCAACCTGCTCCGGAGAGATCTCGCTGCTGCCGCCGCAGCCGGCAGCCACGGCGGCGATCGCGCCCATGCCGACGGCAGCGATCGCTGAGGAGACGACTCGTCGTGATGCCATGCTGGTCCTCGGTCCCTGTCTGACGTGGCGCTTGGTCAGAGCGCTGAGGCCCCTCGCCCCGACCGCACAGTAACGAAGACGCGTCCGTTCAGGTACCGCTTCGTTCCCGAGCGATATCCGTCACCATCTCGGCGGATGCCCGCCCGCGCTCTCACTTTGCTCGCAATTCTGGTGTGCTTACTGACCAGCGCTTGTGGCGAGAGCGGCGGGGAGACCGCTTCAACAGCTGTCGCCGACGCTGTGGGCGATGGCAACATCGCCGAGTCTCGCGCGATCGAGCAGGAGGCGAAGGTCGAGGCGCTGCGCGAGCAGGTCGCCAGACTCAAGCAAGAGCAGAAGCCCGCGAGAGCGGAGCAGACGCCCGAGGAGGAGCAGGCCAGCCGCGGCGGCAGCAACCGCCCGCCCGCCGGCGCCGACAGTGCCGGCGGCGGGACGATCCTCTCTGCCGACGCCCAGCAGAGCTTCGAGCAGCTCGCGGGCGCGCTCTCGGGCCCGGTCGGCCTCGCCGTCTCCGGCGTTGGCATCGGCCAACCGGTCGAGCAGCTCGGCTCGCTCCAGAGCGCCGTCGCCTGGTCGACGAGCAAGGTGCCCGTCGCGATGGCGGCCATCGCAGCGGGGGTCGCCGACAGCGGCGACCTCAGCGCCGCGATCGCTGCGTCCGACAACGCTGCCGCGACGAATCTCTGGAACGCACTGGGCGGCGGGACGAGAGCGGCGACAGCAGCAGACGCCCAGCTGCGGGCCAGCGGCGACACGAGCACCACGATCCAGCCGGAGACGCTGCGCTCCGGCTTCACACCGTTCGGCCAGACCGACTGGTCGCTGGCGGCACAGGCGCAGTTCACTGCCGGGATGGCATGCAGCGCGCCAGGGCAGCAGGTGCTCGGGCTGATGGGAGAGACGATCTCAGCGCAGCGTTGGGGACTGGGATCGATCGGCTCGTCGTCACAGCTGAAAGGCGGCTGGGGCCCCGGCTCCGTGCCCGGCCAAGACGGCGGCTATCTCGACCGTCAGATGGGCGTCGTCACGGTCGACGGCAAGCCGCTGGCGGTCGCGATTGCGGCACAACCCGCCGACGGCAGCCACGAGACCGGGACGAGCGAGCTGACTCAGCTCGCCAACTGGGTCGCCGAGCACGTGAACGCCGCGAGCCTGCCGGCCAGCGCGAGCTGTTGACGGAACAGCGCAGGTTTGTGGTCGTCCAGCGACCACAAACCTGCGCTGTTCATCACGCCCCGAACACCGGCGGCCGCAGCAGAGCCCCGATGCGGGTCGCGGTGGCGTCGCGATCCCACGGCTCCTCGCCGCGCCGCAGGGCGGTGGCGGCGGCCGCGGGCAGGAGGCCGGCGATCAGCTCGGCGTCGGCGGGGTCGGCGTGCCAGGCGGGGTGGCGGGCGAGCAGCTCGGTGAGGCGGTCGACGATGCGGTCGAGCGTGCCGGCGACGTCGTCGGCGACGGTCGAGCCGGCGTGGGCGGCGGTCGTGAACAGCAGCCGGAAGCCGGCCGGCTGCTCGTCGCCGTAGGCGAGCAGCTCGCGCGCGAGCGCGGCGATCGCGTCGGCGAGCGGGTCGCGCGAGGCGCCCGCGCCCGCGCCGACGTGCGCCGCGCTCCCGCCCGCGCGCGCGAGCGCGTCGGACCACGTCTCGTAGAGCCGCTCCAGCAGCCGCTCGACCTCGGCCTCGACGGCGGCGAGGAAGAGCGCGTCCTTGGAGGGGTGGTTGCGGTAGAGCGTCGGCTTCGCGACGCCCGTGGCACGGGCGATCTCGACCATCCCCACGCCGTGCAGGCCGTCGGGCGAGAAGACCTCCACGAGGCGGCGCGTGTCGATCTCGACGCGTCTCATCTGAACCGAACGGTAACGATCCGGAGGCGTGAAGGCAACCGCTGAGAACCCCAATCGGAATCGGCACTTTGCCCGATCGGTTCATATTTGACCGTGTGGAGGAGGGGCGGCGAAAGGATGTTGGCCAGAGGGAGGGCGACGGTTCTCCGAAGCGCTCGTAGCTTGTGGTCACACCCTGAATCGGGAGCCACCGAATGCGAATCGACGACCTGCGCCGCAGCGGTCACGCCCCCTCGCTGGGCGCCGCCCTCATCCACTTCGACGTCAGCTTCATGTGCTGGGTGCTGCTCGGCGCGCTCGGCGCCTACATCGCCGAGGACCTCGCCCTCTCACCGTTCGAGAAGGGCGTCGTCGTCGCGATCCCGCTGCTGTCGGCGGCGTTCTTCCGGCTCGTGCTCGGCCTGCTCGGCGACCGCATCGGCCCGAAGAAGGTCGGCACGGTCTCGATGGCGATCGTCGTCGCGCCGCTGCTGTGGGGCTGGCTGGGGGCCGGGACGCTGCCGCAGGTGCTCGCCGTCGGCCTGCTGCTCGGCGTCGCCGGCGCCTCGTTCGCGATCGCGCTCCCGCTCGCCAGCCGCTGGTACCCGCCGCGCCTCCAGGGCCTCGCGATGGGGATCGCCGGCGCCGGCAACTCCGGCACCGTGATCGCCACGCTCGCCGCGCCCCGCCTCGCCGAGCACTACGGCTGGCACGCCGTCCTCGGCATGGCGCTGATACCGGTCGCGCTCGCCTTCACCGCCTTCATCCTGCTGGCGAAGGAGCCGCCGCGCACCGCGACGCCGCTCAGCGCCCGCGGCATGGCGCGGATGCTGAAGGAGCCCGACGCCCGCCGCATGGCCGGCCTCTACGCGATCACGTTCGGCGGCTTCGTCGGCCTCACCAGCTTCCTGCCGATCCTGCTGCACGACGAGTACGGCCTGACGAAGGTCGAGGCCGCGACGATCGCCGCCTGCGGCGGCGCGCTCGGCTCGCTGCTGCGGCCGATCGGCGGCCACCTCGGCGACCGCCTCGGCGGCACGACCGTCCTCTCCGGCGTGCTCGGGATCGCCGGCGCGCTGCTGCTGTTCGTCTCCGGCCTGCCGCCGATCGGCGCGACCGCGGTCGCCTTCGTGATCGCGATGGGCGCGCTCGGGGTCGGCAACGGCGCCGTCTTCCAGCTCGTCGGCCTGCGCTTCCCGGAGCGGATCGGCGCGATGACGGGGATCGTCGGCGCGGCCGGCGGCCTCGGCGGCTTCTGCCTCCCGTTCGCGCTCGGGCTGATCAAGCAGACGGCCGGCTCCTACGGCGTCGGCCTCGCGCTGCTGGCGCTGATCGCGGCCTCCTCCCTGCTGCTCGTGCGGATCATCCGCGGCGCGATGCAGGTGCGCGCCAACGCCGGCGCCGCGGGCAACGCCACGCCCGCCCACGCCAACCCCGTCGAGGTGGCGGCATGAGCTCCACCGGCATCCTCGTGATCGGCGGCGGGATCGCCGGCCAGGCGGTCGTCGAGGAGCTGCGTCGTCGCGACGCGCAGGTCCCGCTGACGATGGTCTGCGGCGAGCAGGCCGCCCCCTACGACCGCGTCCGCCTTTCCCACCTGCTCGCCGGCGAGGCCGACGCGAGTGAGCTGCAGCTGCGGCCCGACGCCTGGTACGAGGACCGCCAGGTCGAGCTGCTGCTCGGCAGAACGGTCACCGCGCTCGACCCGGACCGAGGCACCGCCACGCTCGACGACGGCCGCGTCCTCAGCTTCGAGCAGGCCGCGGTCACGACCGGCAGCGACGCGCTGATGCCGCCGCTGCCGGGCCTCGACCTGCCCGGCGTGCACGCCTTCCGCGACCCCGCCGACTGCGAGGCGATCACGAGCGCCGCGGCCGCGGGCGTCAAGCGCGCGGCCGTGATCGGCGGCGGCCTGCTCGGCCTGGAGGCCGCCTACGGACTGGTCCAGCGCGGCGTCGAGGTGACGGTCGTCCACCTCGTCGACCGCTTGATGGAGCGCCAGCTCGACGCCGCCGCCGGCGCCCTGCTGCTGCCCGCGATCCAAGCGCTCGGCGTCGAGGTGCTGCTCGAGCACGCGACCGCGGAGCTGCTGCCAGGTGACGACGGCCGGGTCGCCGGCATGCGCTTTGCGAGCGGCGCGGAACTGCCGGCCGACCTGGTCGTCGTCTCGATCGGGATCCGCTCCCGCACCGACCTCGCCAGAGCGGCCGGGCTCGACGTCAACCGCGGCGTCGTCGTCGACGACCGTCTGCGCACGAGCCATCCGCGCGTCGTCTCCGTCGGCGAGTGCGCCGAGCACCGCGGGATCGTCCACGGCATCGTCGCGCCGATCCACGAGCAGGCCGCGGTCGCCGCCGACACGCTGCTCGGCCTCACCGGCCCCGCCTACGAGGGCTCGGTCCCGACCGCGAAGCTGAAGGTGATGGGGATCGACCTCGTCACCGCGGGCGCCGCGACCGGCCCGCGCGAGGTGATCAACGCCGACGGCGACAGCTACCGCAAGGTCATCGTCGACGCTGACGGCCGCGCGATCGGCGCCGTGCTGGTCGGCGACACGCGCGGCCACGAGCTGCTGACCGACGTCGTCAAGCGCGGCAAGGAGGTCGAGGACGCGCTCGCGCTCCTGGTCGAGGCGAGCGCGGCGACCGCCGAGGACCTGCCCGACGACGCGCAGGTCTGCAACTGCAACGGCGTCTGCAAGGGCGAGATCCTCGACGCCGTCCGCGTCGACGGCTGCGCCAGCAGCCGCGAGGTGATGGCGCGCACGCGCGCCGGCACCGGCTGCGGCTCCTGCAAGGAGCTCGTGCTCGACCTCGTCGCGCTCGCGACCGGCGGCGCCGACGAGGAGCCGGCCTACCTCTGCCCGTGCGCGAAGCAGACGCGCGAGCAGCTCGTCGCCGCGGTGCGCGAGGGCGAGCTGTCGTCGGTCTCCGAGCTGACGGCAGCGTGCGGCGCCGGGCGCGACTGCGGCGCCTGCAAGCCGGGGCTCGCCTACGTCGTCTCCGAGGTCGCCGCCTCGCGCCATCGCGAGGAGCGCCACGCCAGATTCATCAACGACCGCGTCCACGCGAACATCCAGAAGGACGGCACCTTCTCGGTCATCCCGCGGATCCGCGGCGGCGTCACGACGCCGCAGGAGCTGCGCCGCATCGCCGACGTCGCCGAGCGCCACGAGGTGCCGATGGTGAAGATCACGGGCGGTCAGCGGATCGACCTGCTGGGGATCAGAAAGGAGGCGCTCCCGCGCATCTGGGAGGAGCTGGGGATGCCCTCCGGCCATGCCTACGCGAAGTCGGTCCGCACCGTCAAGACGTGCGTCGGGACCGACTTCTGCCGCTTCGGCCTCGGCGACGCGATCGCGACCGGGATCGAGCTGGAGCGGCGGATGGAGGGGCTCTACACGCCGCACAAGGTGAAGGCGGCCGTCAGCGGCTGCCCGCGCAACTGCGCCGAGTCGTACGTGAAGGACATCGGCGTCGTCGGGATCGAGGGCGGCTGGGAGATCTACGTCGGCGGCGCCGCCGGCTCGACGATCCGCAGAGGCGACCTGCTCGCGACGGTCGCCACCAGAGAGGACGCGATCGCCGTCTCGCTGACCTTCCTGCAGTACTACCGCGAGCACGGCGAGCACCTCGAGCGCACGCACCGCTTCGTCGAGCGGGTCGGGCTGGAGACGATCCAGGCGGCGGTGCTCGACGAGGACAGCGGCGAGCCGGAGCGGCTGCGCGAGCGCTTCGCGATCGCGAAGGCCGCCTGCGATCCCGACCCGTGGCTGGAGCGCCACGCCCCCGTCAACCCGAAGCAGTTCGCCGAGCTCGACACCGAGCCGGAGCCGTTCACCGTGATCCCGCCCGCAACGACCCCGGAGCCCGTCCGATGACCGCCTTCGCCGACACCGAGACCGTCACCTGGATCGCCGTCGGAGCGGCCGCCGACGTGCCGCTGTGGGAGGGCCGGCGGGTGACCGTCGAGGGGCAGCGGATCGCCGTCTTCCACACCGACGCCGGCTTCCACGCCGTCGACGGCTCGTGCCCGCACAAGCAGGGTCCGCTGCAGGACGGCCTCGTCGCCGACGACTGCGTCACCTGCCCGCTGCACGGCTGGCGCTTCAGCCTCGGCACCGGCGAGCGGATCGGCGGCGGCCCGGACGACCCGTCGCTGCGCGTCTACCCGGTGATCGTGCACGACGGCGAGCTGATGCTGGGCCTGCCGGATGAGTGAAGCCACTCGCGAAATCCGCACGACCTGCCCCTACTGCGGGACCGGCTGCGGTCTCGTCGCGCGCGTCGAGAACGGCCGCCTGACGGCGGTCGAGGGCGACAGACTGCACCCGGTCAACCACGGCTCGACCTGCCAGAAGCCGCTGCGGCTGCCCGACTCGGTCGCCGCCGCCGACCGTGCCACGCACGTGCTCCAGCGACCCTCCGCCGACCACCGCTGGGAGCAGGTCGGCTGGGACGCGGGGATCGACCACGTCGCCGCGCGGATCAGCGAGATCCAGCGCGACCACGGCGCCGACGCGGTCTCGGTCTACATCTCCGGCCAGCTGCTGACCGAGGACTACTACGCCGCCGTCAAGCTCGTGAAGGGCTTCCTCGGCACCAACAACCTCGACTCCAACTCGCGCCTCTGCATGTCCTCCGCGGTCGCCGGCTACCGCGGCTCGCTCGGCTCCGACGGCCCGCCGCCCGGCTACGGCGACCTCGCGCAGGCCGACTGCATGCTCGTGCTCGGCTCCAACGCCGCCGCCTGCCACCCGATCGTCTGGGGCAAGGTGCGCGCGCGCCAGCGCGAGGGCGCCGCGGTGATCGTCGTCGACCCGCGCCGCACGCCGACCGCCGAGGCCGCCGACGTCCACCTCCAGGTCCGCCCCGGCAGCGACCTGCCGCTGCTCAACGCCCTGCTGCACGTGATCGAGCGCGACGGCCTGCTCGACGCGACCTTCGTCGAGCGCCACACGAGCGGGATCGAGCAGGCGCTGGCGGTCGCGCGCGAGTGGACGCCGGAGCGCGCCGCGGAGGCGTGCGGGATCACGGCGGAGCAGATCGAGGAGGTCGCGCACCGCTTCGGCGCCGCCCAGCGCGCGATGGCGCTGTGGTCGATGGGCGCCAATCAGTCCGCGGTCGGGACGCTGAAGAACCAAGCCTTGATCAACCTCTGCCTCGCGACCGGCAACATCGGCCGCGCCGGCACCGGGCCGCTGTCACTGACCGGCCAGCCGAACGCGATGGGCGGCCGCGAGACCGGCGGGCTCGCGCATCTCCTCCCCGGCTACCGCTCGGTCGCCTCCTCCGAGCACCGCCTGGAGATGCGTCGCGCCTGGAACCTGCCGGCGCGCGCGCCGGGGATCTCGCCGCAGCCGGGCGTCGCCGCGACCGAGCTGTGCGAGGCGATCGAGAGCGGCAGGGTGAAGGCGGTCTGGATCGTCGCGACCAACCCCGTCGTCTCGCAGCCCGACGCCGAGCGCTTCGCCGCCGCGCTGAAGATGTGCGAGCTGGTGATCGTGCAGGACGCCTTCCACCCGACCGAGACCGGCGCGCTCGCGCACGTGCTGCTGCCGGCCGCCGGCTGGCCGGAGAAGGACGGCACGATGACGAACTCGGAGCGGCGCGTCTCGCTCGTGCAGCGCGCGCTCGACCCGCCCGGCGAGGCGCTGCCCGACTGGGAGATCTTCGCCCGCGTCGGCCGCGCGCTCGGCCACGCGGAGGCGTTCGCGTGGGAGGACGCCGCCGCCGTCTACGACGAGTACGCGGCGCTGACGGCCGGCCGCCTCTGCGACGTCAGCGCGCTCTCGCACGAGCGGCTGCTGCGCGAGGGGCCGCTGCAGTGGCCGGTGCCGCGGCGGCGCAGCGGCGACGACCATCCCGGCACCCCGCGGTTGTATTCCAGCCGCCGCTTCTCGACCCCGGACGGCCGCGCGCGCCTCGTCGCGACGCCGCACGCCGAGCCCGTCGACGCACCGTCGGAGGAGTTTCCGCTCGTGCTGACGACCGGCCGCGTCGCCGGCCAGTGGCACACGATGACGCGCACCGGCAAGTCGCCGGCGCTGCTGGCGGAGGAGCCCGAGCCGTTCGTCGAGCTGCACGCCGACGACGCCCACGCGGCCGGCCTCGCCGACGGTCAGCTCGCGCGCGTGCGCTCGCGCCGCGGCACCACCCACCTGCGCGTGCGCGTCAGCGACCGCGTCGCGCCCGGCGTCGCCTTCGCACCGTTCCACTGGGGCGGCCTGCACCTCGAAGCCGGTCACCTGCCGCTCAACGGCGTCACCTCCCCCGCGCTCGACCCGACCTCGAAGCAGCCCGAGCTGAAGGCGACGGCGGTGATCGTCGAAGCGGCCGACCAGGCCGCCGAGGCGAACGCCGCCCGCGCCGCCCGCGCGGCGCGCTCGGCGCGGATCGAGCACGCCGAACCGCTCGCGCAGAGCGCTCAGGTTCGGTCCGACCTGCTCGTGATCGGCACCGGGATGGCGGCGACGGCAACGGTCGAGGCGGCGCTCGCGCACGACCCGTCGCTGCGCGTGACGATGGTCGGCCGCGAGCCCGACCCGCCGTACGACCGCGTCGCGCTGTCGCACCTGCTCGCCGGCAAGGTCGCCGAGGGACGGCTGGCGCTGAAGCCGTCGCAGTGGTTCGCCGAGCGCGGCGTGCGGCTGCTGGCCGGCGTCGAGGTGACCGCCCTCGACCTGGAGGCCGGGATCGCGATGCTGGCGCGCACGGGCGACGGCAGCGCGGCCGGCTCCGGCGACGACGACCTGCCGCAGCGGCTCGGCTTCGGCAGAGTCGTGCTGGCGACCGGCTCGCTGCCGGCGCTGCCGCCGATACCGGGCCTCGACGGTCCCGGCGTCCATCCCTTCCGCACGCTTCACGACGTGCGCGCGATCCTGCGCGAGGCGGAGACCGCGAGGCGCGCCGTCGTGATCGGCGGCGGCCTGCTCGGGATCGAGGCGGCGCGCGCGCTGCGCGGCCGCGGCCTGCACGTGACGCTCGTGCACCGCGCCGATCGGCTGATGGAGACGCAGCTCGACGAGGTCGGCGCGCGCCTGCTGGCGCGCTCGCTCGCCGACCTCGACGTCGTCGTCGACGCGACGACGACGAAGGTCGGCGACGGCGCCGTCCACCTTGGCGACGGCACGGAACTGCCGACCGACCTCGTCGTCGTCGCGACCGGCATCCGGCCGGAGACGGCGCTGGCGAGAGGCGCCGGGCTGGAGGTGCGGCGCGGGATCGTCGTCGACGACTCGCTGCGCGCGAGCGCGCCGAACGTGTGGGCGGTCGGCGAGTGCGCCGAGCACCGCGGCGTCGTCCACGGCCTGTGGCCGCCGCTGCGCGCGATGGCGAGAGCGGCCGGCGCGACGATCGCGGGCCGGCCGGGCGCCTTCCACGGCGCGCTGACCGCGACGACGCTGAAGGTCTCCGGCGTCGACCTCTTCTGCGCCGGCGACCCGGCGCTGCAGCCGGGCGACGAGGAGCTGCTGGAGATGGACACTCGCCGCGGCCGCTACAAGCGCCTGATCGTGCGCGACGGCCGCCTCGCCGGCGCGACGCTGCTGGGCGACATGGGCGACGCGCCGCGGCTGCGCGAGCTGGCCGTCAGCGGCGCCCCGGTCCCCGACGACGTCTTCGGCTCCGACGCCGACGCCGCGCAGACGGCGGCCGGCGACGAGCTGGTCTGCTCCTGCCAGGCGGTCGCGCGCACCACGATCGAGGCGGCGATCCGCAACAACGCGCTGCGCACCGTCGAGCAGGTCAGCCGCCGCACCCAGGCTGGCACCGGCTGCGGCGGCTGCCGCCTGCGCGTGCAGGCGCTGCTCGACGAGGCCGAGGCGGAGACGATCGACGAGCTGCGCGAAGAGGCGGCGGCGTCCTAGGCGACGGCCGCGAGCTGCGGCCGGCCGGTGGCAACCGGCCCGCTCGCCGGCGCGGCCTCGCCCTCGCCGGAGCCGCTGTCGGGCAGCGCCAGCCGCACGATCTTGCGCACGACGCTGCCGAACTGCTTGTGCAGCGGGCCGGAGTTGTACGGCAGCCCGTAGCGCTCGCAGATCTCGCGCACCTCGACGGCCAGCTCGGCGTAGCGGTGGCCGGGCAGGTCGGGGAAGAGGTGGTGCTCGATCTGGTGGCTGAGGTTGCCGCTCATGATGTGGAAGAGCGGGCCGCCGGTGAGGTTGGCGGAGCCGAGCAGCTGGCGGCGGTACCACTCGCCGCGCGTCTCGCCCTCGGTCTCCTCCAGCGTGAACTCCTCGACGCCGTCGGGGAAGTGACCGCAGAAGATGATCATGAACGCCCACACGTTGCGGACGTAGTTGGCGGTCACGTTGGCCGCGAGCGTCGTCGGCGCGCCGGGGCCGGCGAGCAGCGGGAAGAGCGCGTAGTCCTTCAGCGCCTGGCGCCGCCCCTTTCTCCAGATCGCGCGCACCATCTCGGCCTTGTCCTTCAGCGATCCCTTGCCGGCCGCGACGCGGTCCATCTCGAGGTCGTGGAAGGCGACGCCCCACTGGAAGAACGACGCCAGCACCATCGCGTAGATCGGATTGCCGAGGTAGTAGGGATGCCATCTCTGGTCCTCGGACATCCGCAGCACGCCGTAGCCGATGTCACGGTCCTTGCCGAGGATGTTCGTGTGCGTGTGGTGCATGTAGTTGTGCGAGTGGCGCCACTGCTCCGACGGGCAGGCGCTGTCCCACTCGAATCTCTGGCCGTTGACGGCTGGATCGTTCATCCAGTCGTACTGGCCGTGCATCACGTTGTGGCCGATCTCCATGTTGTCGAGGATCTTCGAGAGCGCCAGCGCGGTCGTGCCGGCGATCCACGCCGGCGGCAGCAGGCTGAAGAACAGCAGCCCGCGGCCGGCGACCTCGAGGCCGCGCTGCGCCTTGATCACGCGGCGGATGTAGCTCGCGTCGCGCTCGCCGAGATCGGCGATCACGCGCTCGCGGATCGCGTCCAGCTCGCGGCCGAAGGCGTCGAGCTGCTGCGGCGTCAGGCGTGGTGCTGTCTGCGTCATGCTCGGGCCCTCCTAGATGTCGAGCGTCACGTCGCCGACCGGCGCGGTGACGCAGATCTGGATCTGCTCGTCGGGTGCGGTCGAGATCGCGCCGGTGCGCAGGTCGCGGACCGCTCCCTCCAGCTTGCGGCAGCTGCACGTGTGGCAGATGCCCATCCGGCAGCCGTGCTGCGGCGTCAAACCGGCTGCCTCGGCCTCGTCGAGCAGCGTGCCGCCGCCGCCCTTGACCTCGACGCCGCTGCGCGCGAAGCGCAGCGTGCCGGTCGCGGTCTCGTCGTCGGGCGCCAGCAGCGGCGCGGGCGCGACGAACCGCTCGACGTGCAGCCGCTCCTCCAGCCCGTCGCGCGCCCACAGCTCGTGGACCGATTCGACGAGCGTCGTCGGGCCGCAGACGAACGTCTCGGCAGCGGAGAGATCGACCCGCGCCGCGTCGACGTGCTCGCGCCCGAAGCGCCCCGTCAGCTCGCCGCCGCCGAGGCCGCCGACGCGCGTGTAGCCACGCAGCAGACGGACGTTGGGGTGGGCGTCGGCGAGCGCGCGCAGCTCGCTCGCGTAGGCGACGTGACGCTCGGAGGGGGCGTAGTGGAGGAACGCGATCGGGCCGTCATGACCCTCGTCGCAGAGCGTGCGCAGCATCGCCATGACGGGCGTGATGCCGCTGCCGCCGCTGATCAGCAGCAGCTCGCGCGGGCGGACGGCCGGGAGCGCGAAGTCGCCCTCGGCCCGCGACAGGCCGACGACGTCACCGGGCACCAGGCGGGTGCGGAGGTGCGGCGAGACGCGGCCGTCGGGCTGGGCGTGCGCGGTCAGCTCGATCAGCCGCGGGTCGTGCTCGGAGCCGGCCGGCGAGTACGGCCGCGTGTGGCGAACGCCGTCGATCTCGATGCTAAGACGGACGTGCTGGCCGGCGCGGAAGCCCTGCCAGTTCTCGTTCGGGCGCAGCTCGAGCGTGACGCTGCCGGGCGTCTGGCGGCGGACCGCGACGACCTCGGCGCGCACGTCGCGCAGCGAGAACGCCGGCTTGACGAGCTCGACGTAGCGGTCGACCCCGTGCGGGGTCGTGAGTGCCTGCGCCAGCGGCGAGGCGAGCAGCCGGCGGCGCAGGCCGGTGCGGCGGTCGGATGTCGCTGTTTCAGTGAACACTTGTGCACAGAGTGATACCCACATTTCCAATTGTCAAGCCTGTGAGTAGAATCTTGTACAGATGGCCACGCGAGACTCAGTGAACATCGCGACACCGAACCCTCCGAGACTGACCCGCGCGGAGCAGAAGGAGCGCACGCGCGTCGCGCTGCTGGACGCCGCGCTGCGGCTGCTGGAGCAGAAGAGCTTCAGCAGCCTCGGGCTGCGCGAGGTGGCGCGCGAGGCCGGCGTCGTGCCGACCGCCTTCTACCGCCACTTCGACTCGATGGACGAGCTGGGGCTCGTCCTGATCGACGACTCCTTTCGCACGCTGCGGCAGATGATCCGCGCCGCGCGCGCTGAGCCGCAGCGGCCGGAGCACGTGATCAGAGACTCGGTCGAGATCCTCGTCCGCCATGTCCACGCGCACCGCATGCACTTCCGCTTCATCGCGCGCGAGCGCTCCAGCGGCGTGCCCGTCATGCGCCAGGCGATCCGCGGCGAGATCCGCCTCTTCACGAGCGAGCTGGCGACCGACCTCGCGCGCTTCCCCTTCTTGGACAGATGGCCGACCCAGGACCTCGGGGTCGTCGCGACGCTGATCGTCAACACGATGGTCTCGACCGCCGAGGCGATCGTCGACGCGCCGACCGACTCGCGCGTCGCCGAGGACGAGATCATCCGCCACACGGAGAAGCAGCTGCTGCTGATAGCGCTCGGCGTCTCCGCCTGGCGCCGCGACTGAGCGCGCCACGCTCGGCACCCGGCGCCTCGCCGGCCGCCCGCTGGTACCTTGGCGTACCATGGCACAGCGAACGAATGGCAACGGCGCCGCGGCGGGGCTCGACGGGCGCACCGCGGTCGTCACGGGAGCCGCATCCGGGATAGGGCGCGCGCTCGCCCAGCGGCTCGCCGCCCACGGCAGCCCGGTCGCGATCTGCGACTGGAACGAGGAGGGGTTGGAGGAGACCGCGGCGGCGATCTCCGGGCCTGTCTTCGCGCGCAAGCTCGACGTCAGCGACCGCCAGGCGCAGCTGCAGTTCGCCGCGGCGGTGCAGGAGTGGGCGCCGAGACCGATCGGCCTCGTCGTCAACAACGCCGGCGTGACCGTCTCGCAGACCGCCTCCGAGGCGGCCGTCGAGGACGACGAATGGGTCATGAACGTCAACTTCTGGGGCGTCGTGCACGGCACGCGCGCCTTCCTGCCGATCTTCCTGAAGCAGAGAAGCGGCGTCGTCGCGAACGTCTCCAGCGTCTTCGGCCTGATGGGCTTCCCGACGCAGAGCGCCTATTGCGCGTCGAAGTTCGCCGTGCGCGGCTACACCGAGTCGCTGCGCCACGAGCTGAAGGGCAGCGGCGTGCGCGCGACGACGATCCACCCCGGCGGCATCCGCACCAACATCGTCAGAAACGCCCGCTTCCACGTCGACGACAGAGGCGGCACCGACCACGCCGCGATGGCGGCCGAGTTCGCCAAGATCGCGCGCACGTCGCCGGAGAAAGCGGCGAAGACGATCCACGTCGGGATCGAGAAGGGCAAGGACCGGATCCTGATCGGCCCCGACGCGACCGCGATCTCGCTGCTGACGCGCTCGGTGCCCGTGCACTACTTCGACGTCGTCGAGCGGCTGATGGGCGCCGTCCGCCGCTGACCGAGCCGTTGCGCCGGACGGGGCTACACTGCCCCGTCCGTGGTCGGTCCGGCAACACACGCTGAACGACGCGCCCGACTGCTGCGGCTCGTCTACCTGTCGATCGCCGCGGCGATCGTCACGATCGCACTGAAGTTCGGCGCATGGGCGGTCACCGGCTCGGTCGGCCTGCTGTCCGACGCGGCCGAGTCGGTCGTCAACCTCGTCGCGGCGCTGTTCGCGCTCGTCGTCGTGCAGTGGTCGACGCGGCCACCCGACGAGGAGCACACCTACGGCCACGAGAAGGCCGACTACATCTCGGCCGGCGTCGAGGGCGCGCTGATCCTGCTCGCCGCCGTCACGATCACCTACACGGCGATCGAGCGGCTGCTGCACCCGGCCGCGATCGAGAGCGTCGGCATCGGCATCGCGATCTCGGTCGTCGCCTCGCTCGTCAACCTCGGCGTCGGGCAGCGGCTGATCCATGCCGGCAGGGAGTACAGCTCGATGACGCTGGAGGCCGACGGCCGCCACCTGATGACGGACGTGTGGACGTCGGTCGGCGTCGTGATCGCCGTGATCGCGGTCGCGGTCACCGGCTGGGAGCCGCTCGACCCGCTGATCGCGATCGCCGTGGCGATCAACATCGTGCTGACGGGGACGCGGCTGGTGCGCAGGTCGGCCGACGGGCTGCTCGACCGCGCGCTGACCGACGCGGAGCTGAGACAGATCAACGACGTGCTGGGGACCTTCGCCTCCGACGAGGTCCAGTTCCACGCGCTGCGCACACGCCGCGCCGGCAGCCGCGCCTTCGTCTCGACGCACGTGCTCGTGCCGGGCGATTGGTCGGTCCAGCGCGGCCACGATCTCGCCGAGGCGGTCGACCTGGCACTGCGCGAGCAGCTCGGCCACGCGACCGTCTTCACGCACCTGGAGCCGCTCGAGGACCCCGCCTCGTTCGCCGACACGGAGCTGGACCGCTGGACCGAGCCGCACCCCGGCGGCTGAGCGTCACATTCCCGTGCCGCCGGTCCAGACGACCGGTCCCGGCCCGTAGCGCGCGACGCGGTCGTCGGGGTTGGCGAGCTTGCAGCGGGCGAGCGACAGGCAGCCGCAGCCGATGCAGTCGGTCAGGCCCTCCTTGAGCCGCTCCAGCTCGGCGATCCGCTCGTCGATCCGCTCGCTCCAGCGCGACGACAGCTTGGCCCAGTCGGTCCGTCTGGGCACGCGGTCCTCCGGCAGCTTCTGCAGCTCTTCGCCGATCTCCTCCAGCGTCAGTCCGACCCGCTGGGCGAAGACGATGAAGGCGACGCGGCGGATCACCGGCCGCCCATAGCGACGGTGCCCGGAGGAGTTGCGTTCGGCGCGGATCAGCCCGCGCTCCTCGTAGTAGCGCAGCGCCGAGGTCGCGACCCCGCTGCGCTCGGCGACCTCGCCGATCGTGAGCGTCTCCGACATGCCGACCAGCTCAGCAGAAACCGGCCTTGACTTCAAGTGCGGTTGAAGTCAAGCGCGGCCGGCGACCCGCTTGAGACGCGGGATGATCACAGTCTCGACGCGCGCCTGGCTCGCGCGATCGGGTCGTACGAGCCCGAACACGGCGTCACGAAAGTCGCCGTCCTCGACGAGGCTCCGACAGCGCGCGCCGAGATAGGAGCGGACATCCGCGGGCGCGCGCTCGATCTCCTCCACGAGACGCGGCCGCCCGTCGAACAGCGAGACGACATCGTCGAGATCGCGGCTCCCAAGCATGTCAGCGGCGCCGCGATCCTCGAATGCCTCGAGCTTCGTGGCGACGAGGAACGGCGAGGAGACCGCACGGATCTCGATGCCGCTTGGCAGCTCCCGTCGCACCGCGAACGGCAGCGCTGCCTGCTGCCAACGGCCGCCGAACCCGAGCAGTGAGGGATCCGCCGGCATCGCGTCGAGGATCAGCTCATGGTCAGCGCGATGCCGCCAGCGGCAGATGATGCCATCGTCTCGATCCTCGCGAAATCCCACGTCCCGCATCCGCCGTTCAAACGCGTGCAGCGCTGGGCGGGACACGACCTCCACCACGACGTCGACGTCCTTCGTCGCTCGCGGGGGAGGCGCGGCCGGGTCGTCGATCCAGAGTGCGAGCGTCGCGCCGCCGAGGAACACCACCTCGGAGACCAGCGGCCCAAGCGCCCGCGCGCCGCGCTCCACCAGCTCGACGCTCATCCTCTGCGCAACTCGTCGTGCAGGTGGCCCCTGGCGACGCCGCGAACGCGCGCATCTCCAACTCGAAAGGCATCGACCAGAGCAAGCAACCGCCATGTCCTCGCGTCGGCGAGCGCAGCGGCCGGAACGATCTCGTGCAGCGGTTCGAGCGCGATCCCGCGAACCGTGCCTTCCGGGTGCATCCAGACGGGCGGCAGGGACGCGGTCTCACCGAACTCACCATCCAACGGCGGCGCCGCCCAGGCTGTCGCCAAGCCGCGCGACTCGCCAGCCATCCGCGCCGGGAAGACGTAGCGCAGGCCGTGCACCAGGAACTCCTCCGCCTGCGGCAGCAGGACTGCGTCGCGCTCACGCGAGTACAGCCCCGCCTCGGTCAGACGGCGAAGTGACCGCGTGACACCAGCCGGATCGAACGCTATCCGCGCAGCGGTCTCGCGCATCGTCACCGGAGGGCGCCCAGCGAGTGCGAGCAGCACGACGATGTCCTGCCCTTTGAGCATGCAGAGACTCTAGTCTGTTTGTTTCATGTTTCACAACATGAAACAAGGACCTGTGACTATGCCTCCGGCAGCGCTGCTCTGACCGCCGCGGCTGCCTGTGTACCGGCGGCGAGCAGGGCCTCGGTGGTGCGGGCGGCGCGGCAGAGGACGAAGGCGCCTTCCAGCAGTGAGAGCGTCGTCAGCGCGAGCGTCCGGGCGGTCGCGGGGTCGATGCCGGCGGCGGTGAAACGGCTGGCGAGCTTCTCCAGCCAACCCTCGAACACCTCGGCGGTCGCGATCCGCATCGGCTCCGAGCTGGAGGCGATCTCGAGCGCGATCGTGGCGATCGGGCAGGCGTCGGCGTAGTCGCTCTCGGCGAGATGCTGGGCGGCGAGCGTGAAGACCTGCTCGGTGCCGGTGACGACGTCCGGCGCGGGGTCGAAGACGGCGGAGACCAGCTCGCCGTACATGCCGCCCGCGATGCGGATCACCTGCTCGCCGAGCTGCTCCTTGCCGCCCGGGAAGTGGTGGTACAGCGAGCCGAACGGCGCCTGCGCGGCGGCGACGATCTGCTTGACGCCGGTGCCGGTGTAGCCCTGGCGGCGGAACAGCTCGGCGCTCGCGATGACGATGCGCTCCTTGGTGGTCGGCGTGCTCGACATCGATCGGCCCTCGTACGTCGGCGGTTGCGTCCGGCGAGCAGCATAGCTAGCCTGCCGCTAGAGCGATCTATCTAGTGTGATCCAGCGAGCGGAGAGGCGATGCCCGAGATCCGGCTGACCGCAGGGACGATCGAGTACGAGGACAGCGGGGAGCCCGGGGCCGCGGGCGGAGCAGCCGCGGGCGCGGACGGCGCGACGGCCGACCGCCCCACGGTCGTCCTCCTGCACGGCCTGCTGATGGACTCCACCGTCTGGCGCAAGGTCGCGCCCGGGCTGGCCGAGCGCGCCCGTGTGATCTGCCCGACGCTGCCGCTCGGCGGCCACCGCATCCCGATGGAACCCGGCGCCGACCTGTCGCTGCCGGCGATGGCGCGGCTCGTCGCCGAGTTCCTCGAAGCGCTCGACCTGCGCGACGTGGTGCTCGTCTCCAACGACTGGGGCGGCGCGCTGCTGCTCGTCGACCTCGGCTGCGCCGAACGCGTCGGCCGGCTCGTGATCACGCCGAGCGAGGCGTTCGACAACTTCCCGCCGGGCATCCCCGGCCGCCTCGCCGCGCTCGCCGGCCGCGCCGGGCCGACCGGCGTCAAGCTGGCGCTGCAGCCGCTCAGATTCCGCGCGCTGCGGCGCTTCCCGCTGCTGTTCGGCTGGATGAGCAAGCACCCTGTCCCGCACGCCGTCAGCGACCGCTGGTTCGCGCCGGTGCTCGGCAGCCGCGAGATCCGCCGCGACCTCGCCAAGTACGCCGGCGGCCCGCTCGACAGAGCGTGGACGACCGCCGCGACCGAGCGGCTGCGTGAGTTCGACCGCCCTGCGCTCGTCGCGTGGGCGCCCGAGGACCGGCTGATGCCGCGCGACCACGGCCGCCGCCTCGCCGAGCTGCTGCCGCAGGGCCGCCTCGTCGAGATCCCGGGCAGCTACACGCTCGTCTCCGAGGACCAGCCGGAGCTGCTGCTGCGCCACCTGCGCGACTTCCTCGCCACCACGACGGCGCACGCCGATGTCGCGGCTGCCTAGGGCCGCGGCGTGGGCCGCCGCCGCCAGCGGTGCCGCCGCGCTCGCCTATCCGCGCGTGCTGGAGCTGGCATTGCAGTACAACCTCCGCCGCCTGCGCGCCGGCGACCCCGAGCCGCTGCTGCGCTTCGACGCGCAGGACGTCCGCTTCCGCTTCCCCGGCACCAGCTCGTGGGCATGCGAGCTGACCTCCAAGGAGGAGCTGCGCGGCTGGCTGCGGCAGTTCGTCGACATCGGCCTGCAGCTGCATGCCGACGAGGTCGTGGTCAAGGGACCGCCGTGGAACACGACCGTCTGCATCCGCTGCAGCGACCACCTGACCACGCCCGACGGCACGCGCGTCTACGAGAACCGCGCGGTGATCTGGGGCCGGATCGCGTGGGGGCTGCTGCGCGAGTACGAGGTCTACGAGGACACCGAGAGAAGCCTCGCGCTCGACGCCTGGCTGGCTACGAGAAGCGGCTGAGCGAGCGCAGCGTCTCGACCGCCTGCGCCGACGCGGTCGCGGGCGAGCCGGCGCCGTACGGCGGCCGCGGGTCGTACTCGATCCCCAGCTGGATCAGCTGCGCGACCTCGTCGCCGGCGATCCGGCCGGCGAGCGTCAGCGCCATGTCGATCCCGGCTGAGACGCCGGCGGCGGTGACGTACTTGCCGTCCTCGACGACCCGCTCACGCACCGGCGTCGCGCCGAACCGCGCCAGCTCGTCGACCGCGAGCCAGTGCGTGGTGGCGCGGCGGCCGTCGAGCAGGCCGGCGGCGGCGAGCAGCAGCGAGCCCGTGCAGACCGAGGTCGTCCACGCGCTGGTCGCGTCGGCGGCGCGCAGCCACGCCAGCAGCTCGGCGTCCTCCATCAGCGCCGTCTGACCCGGCCCGCCGGGCACCACCACCACGTCGGGCGCGGGCACCTCCGCGAGCGTGCGATCCGCGATCAAGCCGAGGCGGCCGGTGTCAGTCCGCTGCTCCCCCTTGGCAGCTCCGACGAAGATCAGCTCGACATCGGGCAGGCGGCTGAGCACTTCGTAGGGCCCGATCGCGTCGAGCGCGGTGAGGCGGTCGTAGACGACGATGGCGATCTGCATCGCCCGATCCTACGTCGCCGACAGCACCCCGGTGGCGACGAGCAGCAGGATCAGCGTGCCGAGCACGACGCGGTAGACGATGAATATCGCGTACGTGTGGCCGGCGATGAACTTCAGCAGCCACGAGACGGCGAACCAGGCGACGACGAAGCTGACGACGGTCGCGACGATCGTCGGGCCCCAGCCGACGCCGTTGGAGATGTTGTCGAACTCGGTCACCGCCTGCAGCAGGCCGGCGGCGCTGAGCGCGGGGATCGAGAGGAAGAACGACAGGCGGGTGACGGTGACGCGGTCGAGCCCGCGCAGCAGGCCGGCCGACATCGTCGCGCCCGAGCGCGAGACGCCGGGGATCAGCGCCAGGCACTGCGTGATGCCGATGATCAGCGTGTCTCTCCAGGTCACGTCGCGCTCGCCGCGTTCCTGCGTCGCGTTGAGGTCGGCCCAGAACATCACGAAGCTCCACAGGATCAACGCCGAGCCGACGAACCAGAGGCTGCGCAGCGTCGTCTCGATCTCGTCCTTGAACAGCAGTCCGACGATCCCGATCGGGATCGAGCCGAGCAGCACCGCGATCGCGAAGCGGAAGTCGAGCGTCGCACGCTGCTCGGGCTTCGCGAGACCGCGGAAGAAGGCGGCCAGGATCCGCTTGATGTCGTTGCGCAGGTAGAGGATCGTGGCGAGCACGGCGCCGACCTGGATGATCGCCGTGAAGGCGGTGATGTCCGGATCGTCGAGTCTGTAGCCGAACGCCGACTCGAGGATCGTGAGGTGGCCCGTGCTCGAGATCGGCAGGAACTCGGTGACGCCCTCGACGGCGCCGAGGACGATCGCGTGCCACAGATCCATGCGCGCCCCAGGCTACCGCAGCATCGCGTCCGACCAACCTCCGGCGTAAGGTCCGGCGCACACCGTGCGCGCGACCGACCCTCCACCCTCCCTGGGCACCGTCGCACGCGAGTTCGGGCGCATCGGCTGCCTCGGCTTCGGCGGGCCGCCGGCACACGTCTCGATGCTGCGCGAGCTGGTCGTGGCGCGCCGCCGCTGGCTGGCCGAGGACGACTTCGAGCACGGGATCGCGGCGACCAACGTGCTGCCCGGCCCGGCCTCGACGCAGCTGGCGATCTACTGCGCCTGGCGCGTGCGCGGCATCGTCGGCGCGCTCGTCGGCGGCGCCGCCTTCATCCTCCCCGGGCTCGTCCTGATCATCGCGCTGGCGGCCGTCTTCCTCGGCGATCCGCCGGCGTGGGTGCGCGGCCTCGGCGCGGGCGCCGGCGCGGTCGTCGCGGCGGTCGCGGTGCAGGCGGCGCTGGCGCTGCTGCCGGGCAGCTGGCGCCGGCTGGAGGGCCGCGGCCAGCGCGCGCGCTGGATCGCCTACCTCGTCGCGGGCGGTGCCGCGACCGCGCTGCTCGGCCCGTGGCTGGTCGCGGTCCTGCTCGCCTGCGGCGCGATCGAGCTGCTGTGGCGCCGCACGCCGCGCGGCGTGCACGTGCACGCGTGGGTCGTGCTCGCCGCCGCGGGCGCCTCCGCGGGAGGCCTCGCCGCGCTCTGCTGGACGGCGTTCAAGGTCGGCGCGCTCTCGTACGGCGGCGGCTTCGTGATCATCCCGCTGATGCAGGGCGACGCGGTCGAGCGCTATGGGTGGATGACCGATGGCGAGTTCCTCAACGCGGTCGCGCTCGGGCAGGCGACGCCCGGGCCGGTGACGCAGACGATCGCCGTCGTCGGCTACGCCGCGCACGGACTCGGCGGCGCGCTGCTGGCGGCGTTCGTCGCGTTCGCGCCATCGTTCTGGTTCATCCTGCTCGGCGCCGACCGCTTCGACCGCCTGCGCACGCAGCCGGACGCGCGCGCCTTCCTCGACGGCGCCGGCCCCGCCGCGATCGGCGCGATCGGCGGTTCGGCGATCCCGCTGACGCTGGCGCTGTCGGAGACCTGGCAGCTGGCGCTGCTGGCAGCCGGCGCGCTGCTGCTGTTCGCGCTGCGGCGCGGCACCGTGACGACGCTGCTGACGGCCGGCGCGGCCGGCGCGGTGATCGCGGCTGCCGGCGGCCCGCTGCCCGCGTAGGCTCCCTGCGATGGGGATCCGCGCCAGAGTCGTCGACCCGCTGACCGACTTCCTCGACGACGAGGTGCTCGGCGCGCTGCTGCTGCTCGGCGCCGCGATCGTCGCGCTCGTGTGGGCGAACAGCCCGTGGAGCGACGCCTACTTCGACCTCTGGCACACGCACCTGGAGATCGGGATCGGCGACGCGTCGATCGACCTCGACCTGCACGGCTGGGTCAACGACCTGCTGATGGCGCTCTTCTTCTTCGTCGTCGGGATGGAGATCAAGCGCGAGCTGGTGACCGGGGAGCTGAACGACCGCCGCGCCGCGGCGCTGCCGGCGCTCGCGGCGGCCGGCGGCGTCGCGCTGCCGGCGCTGATCTTCGCGCTCGTCGCGGGCGGCGGCGCGGCGGGCGACGGGTGGGCGATCCCGGCCGCGACCGACATCGCCTTCGCGGTCGGCGTGCTGGCGCTGCTCGGCCCGCGGATCGGCTCGGGGGTGCGGCTGTTCCTGCTGACGATCGCGATCGTCGACGACCTGATCGCGATCGCGATCATCGCGCTCTTCTACGGCGACGGCCTGTCGGGCACGTGGGCGGCGGTCGCCGTCGCCGGACTGCTCGGGGTCGTGCTGCTGCAGCGGCTCGGCGTCACGCGGCTGTGGGCGTACGCGCCGCTGGCGCTGCTCGTCTGGGTCGCCATCTTCGAGTCGGGCGTGCACGCGACGATCGCCGGCGTCGCGCTCGGCCTGCTGGTGCCGGCGCGCCCCTTCCGCGGCCGCGACGTGCACACCGTGATCGAGCATCGTCTCCACCCGCTCAGCGCCTACGTCGTCGTGCCGCTGTTCGCGCTCGCCAACGCCGGCGTCCACTTCGGCGGCGGCGTCCTGGGCGACGCGCTCTCCAGCCGTGTCACGTGGGCGGTCGTGCTCGGCCTCGTGCTCGGCAAGCTGCTCGGGATCACCGGCGCGACGCTGCTGGCGCTGAAGCTGCGCGTCGGCAGACTGCCCGAGGGGATGGCGCCCGTGCAGGTCGTCGGCGTCGCCGCGCTCGGCGGGATCGGCTTCACCGTCTCGCTGTTCATCGCCGAGCTGGCCTTCACCGACCCGTTCCTGACCGACTCGGCGAAGGTCGGCATCTTCGCCGGCTCGCTGATCAGCGGCGTGCTCGGCGCCCTGCTGCTGCGACGCGTGAGCCCTGCTGCTGCGGCCGCGCCCACGCCCGCGGCGGGTTCGGCGGAGAGCTAAGCCGCCCGCGCGCTCTCGTCGCGGATCTCGCCGACCAGCTCTTCGAGCACGTCTTCGAGCGCCGCGACGCCGAGCGGTCTGCCGTCGGGGCCGAGCACCTGCGCGAGGTGGGCGCCCGAGCGCTGCATCGTCGCGAGCACGGCGCGCAGCCGGTCGGTCAGCTGGACCGGCGGCAGCGGGCGGATCCAGCGCTGCGCGATCGGCCGGGTGCGGTGGCGCTCTCTCAGCTCCAGCGCGTCCTTCAGGTGCAGGTAGCCGACGAAGTCGCCGTCGGCGTCGCGCACCGGGAAGCGCGAGAAGCCGGTCTTCGCCGCGACCTGCTCGACCTCGGCCGGGGTGACGGTGTTCAGCAGCGTCACGAGTCTGTCGTTCGGCAGCAGCACCGATCTGGCGTCGCGCTCGGAGAACTTCAGCGCCTCGACGAGCACGTGGCCCTCAGACGGGTCGAGCAGCCCCTCGCGGCGCGACTCCTCGACGAGGCCGGCGACCTCGTCGCGCGTGAAGGCGCTCGTGACCTCGTCCTTCGGTCTGACGCCGACGATCCGCAGCGTCACGTTCGCGATCCAGTTGAGGAAGGCGATCGCCGGGTGCAGCACGCGCACGATCGCGACCATCGGCGGGGCCAGCACCATCACGGCGCGGTCGGGACCGGCGAGCGCGATGTTCTTCGGCACCATCTCGCCGAGCACGACGTGCAGGAAGCCGATCAGGCCGAGCGCGATCGCGAACGCGATCGGGTGGATCAGCGCGTCCGGGATCCCGACGTCGTGGAAGGGGCCTTCGAGCAGGTGCGCGATCGCCGGCTCGCCGAGGACACCGAGGCCGAGCGTGCAGATCGTGATGCCGAGCTGGGCGCCGGCCATCATCAGCGAGACGTGCTCCATCCCATAGAGCGCGATCCTCGCCAGCCGCGAGCCCTCCTCGGCGCGCGGCTCGATCGAGCTGCGGCGAGCGGAGATCAGCGCGAACTCGGCGCCGACGAAGAAGCCGTTGAGCGCCAGCAGCAGGATCGTCAGGCCGATCGCGAAGAGGTCGCCCATCAGTCGTCGTCCTCTTCGTCCTCGTCGACGCACTCGGCCTCGAAGAGGATCCGGTCGACGCGCATGCCGTCGAGCCGCACGACCGTCAGCGTGACCTCGCAGCGGCGGCCTTCGAGGTCTCTGGTCTCCAGCAGCACTTCGTCGTTGGCTCTCGGCAGGCGGTTCAGCTCGTCCTGGATCAGGCCGCCGATCGTCTCGTACTCCTCGTCCTCCGGGAACAGCACGCCGGTCGCGCGCGCTGCCTCGTCGGGGCGCAGCAGGCCGGAGAGGATCCAGCTGCCGTCGGGCCGTCTGCGCGCGCTCATGTCGCGGCGGTCGTGCTCGTCGACGACCTCGCCGACGATCTCCTCGACGACGTCCTCGAGCGTCACGAGCCCGTCGACGCCGCCGAACTCGTCGACGACGACGGCGATCTGGAGGCCGCCCTCGCGCAGGATCGCCAGCAGCGGGTCGAGCTCGATCGACGACGGGACCATCACCGGTCTCGCCATCACCGTGCTGATCGGGACGGCGTCGCGTCTGTCGTGCGGGACCGAGACGGCGTGCTTGACGTGGACGATGCCGACGACCTCGTCAGAGGACTCGCCGACCACGGGGAAGCGCGAGAAGCCGCTCTCGCGCGCTGCCTCGATCACCTTGATGACCGGCTCGTCGTCCTCGAGCGTGCGCATCCGCACGCGCGGCGTCATCACGTCCTCGGCGCGGCGGTCGCCGAAGGCGAGCGAGCGCTGCAGCAGCGTCGCGGTCTCCAGCTCCAGCGTCCCCTGCTCGGCCGAGCGGCGCACGAGCGAGGTCAGCTCCTCGGCGGAGCGGGCCGACGCCAGCTCCTCCTGCGGCTCGATCCCGAGTCTGTGCAGGATCGCGTTGGCGATCCCGTTGAACCAGCGGATCAGAACTCGGTTCATGCGCGTGAAGGCGCGCATCGGGCCCTGCACGGCGCGGGCGGTCGCGAGCGGCATCGCGATCGCGAGGTTCTTCGGCACCAGCTCGCCGAGCACCATCGTGAAGACGGTCGAGAGCACGAGCGCGATCGTCAGCGCGACGCCGTGGACGGCGCCGCTCGGCACGCCCGCGCTCTCCAGCGGTCCGTCGATCAGGTTCGCGATCGCCGGCTCCGAGAGGAAGCCGATCAGCAGGTTCGTGACGGTGATCCCGAGCTGCGCGCCCGACAGCTGGGTCGAGAGCGATCTCAGCGCCCTCTGGACGCCCTTTGCTCTGGCGTCACCGGTCTCCGCGGCGCGGTCGACCGTCGCGCGGTCGATCGTCACGAACGCGAACTCGGCGGCGACGAAGACGCCGCACAGCGCGACCAGCCCGATCGCGATCAGGAGCAGCAGCAGTTCGATCATCGCGCACCCGTCGAAAGCCGTCGAGGACGGATGCGCTTGGGACTGCTACCGGGAGGTTCGTCTAGGGCAGGTTCGCTCATCGAGCGCTTAATGGGTACCACAACCGGCGGCGCAGATGCGGACGGCCTCCGCCACGACCGCCGGCCGGACGAGCGGGACCATGTGCCCGCCGGGCAGCTCGACGAGTCGCGCGCGCGGCAGCGCGGCCGCCAGCCGGCGCGCGTTCTCCGCCGCGACGAGGCGGTCGCCGGCGCCCTGGATCACGACCGCCGGCACAGCGATCCGCGGCGCCTGCGCATCGACCTGCTCGAGCAGTTCGTCGGCCCCGCGCAGCTCGGCGGCATAGGCGTCGAGGTCCTCGTGGCGCATCGTCGTGCTCAGCAGCCGCTGCTCGTAGGCGGGGTCGACGGGGTCGGGGTCGAACGCCTTCGCCGCGCCGCTCTGCGCCGACAGCCGCCGCATCGCGCCGGAGAAGACGAGGTCGGCGGCCGGCTGCACAAGCGGCAGCGACAGCGCCTGCACGTAGCGGGCCTGCGCGCGGTCGAGCCCCTCGGTGCGCTCGCCGCCCGCGGCGGCGGCGACCAGCACGAGCGCGCGCACGCGCTCAGGCCGGCGCGCGGCGAAGGCGAGCGCGAGCGTACCGCCGTAGGAGTGGCCGACGACGATCGCACGCCGGATCCCGAGCCGGTCGAGCAGCCCCTCGATCGCCGCGAGCTGCGCCTCCGTGCCGTGCGCGCCGCCGTCGGAGGCGCCGTAGCCGGGCCGGTCGAGCGCGATCGTCCGCATTCGCGGCAGCAGCGGCGTCACGCGCTCGAAGTCGGCGGCGGTGCCGGGCAGACCGTGCAGCAGCAGCACCGCCGGGGCGGCGCCGGCGCCGGGCGCGGCCGGCCGCTCGACGTAGTGGACGCGCAGATCGCCGAGCTGAGCGGTCATGCCGCGGGGCGCCGGCTCGTCCGGCAGCCGCCCCCACGTCCAGTTGACGACGACGAGCGTCGCGACCAGCACCAGCACGATCCGGATGAAGAGCTGCCGTTTGCGCACCCTGCCCCTGACGACGCCAACTGCACTGCGATCCGGACTATTCGATCAGATCGAGTCTCTCCGAGGCGCGCACCGACTGCTCGTTGAGCGTTCTCGCCGCCTCGACGACGCCGGAGCGGTCGTAGAAGTCGACGGCGACGAGGTTCGGCGTCATGTCGCGCTCGCGCGCGCATCTCTCCAGGCGGCTCGTCAGGAAGGCGCCGCCGATCTCGCGGTTGCCGCGCGGGCTGGGCGGGAACGAGTCGATCCAGTGGTTGACGAGCAGCAGCGGGCTGTCCGCGTCGCCGCGCTTGCGTCTGCACGAGAACTGCTCCGGCTCCGTCGCTCCCAGCGGCGTGTCCTGGTAGTAGGTCCAGGCCGGCATCAGCCACGGCGGCGCGCCGCCGGTGCTCTCGGTGAAGACGATCAGACGACGGTCTGCGCGCACGAGGTCGCCGAGCGTCGGCAGCGGCGCCTGACGGTCGAGCGTCACGACCTGGCCGAGCAGGCCGGCGTCGCGGAAGAGCCGTTCGAGCTGCGCCGGCGGCACGTACGGCTCCAGGATCAGCGTCACGACGTCGCCGCGGTTGCGCGCGAGGAAGCTGGCGAACCGTCTCAGCTCCTCGCTCGCGGGGACGGCGCCCAGCTCGCAGAGCGTGTGGCAGAGGAACAGCTCGCGTCTGCCGCGCAGGTCGCCGGCGCCGATCCGGCCGGCGAGCCGCTCTGCGGTCTCGAGGTTCTCAGCGCCGAGCGCCTTGCCGACCTTGTTGCGGTCGCTGCCCTCGGCCTGCAGGTCGGTGCGCACGAGCTGCGACGTGCGCACGCCGACGTGGATGTCGATCAGGAAGCCGCGGACGCCGTCGGCGAGCTGGCGCGTGATCCCGAAGCGCTGGTTGGGGATCACCCAGCCCTTGTCCTGCGCGGCGGAGAAGGAGTTGTGCGTGCCGGCGAAGGTGTACTCGTCGAGCCGCAGGTCGCAGTAGGCGCGCGCGCCGTTGCAGCCGCTCACCGGCGTCGCGGCGACGACCGGCGGCTGCGGACCGTCGCTGGTGACGAAGGCGGCGACGGCGATCGCGCCGATCACGGCGACGAGCGGGACCGCGATCCGCGGCGCGAGGCGGGCGCGGCCGCTCCCGGCGGCAGCGCCGTTGGCACCGGCGGCCGCGCGTCTGGCGGCGCGACGCGAGCTGGTCGCGTCGAGCACGGCGGCCAGCTCGGAGATCGCGTAGACGGCGAGCGCGATCGCGGTCAGCCGCAGCGCCAGCGCCGGCTCCCACGCGATCAGCGCGGCGGCCGCGAGCAGCAGCCCGGCGCGGATGATGCGGAAGCGCGGCGTGCGCGCCTGGCGCACGCGCGAGAGCGTTGTCAGCAGGCGGCCGACGGCGCCCTGCTCGTCGCGCCTGGCGGCGGCGACGGCGGCCAGCACGAGCCCGGTCAGCAGCAGCGTCTGCGCCCACACGCCGAGGTCCCCGATCATCGCCTCCCACAGCGCCCCGGCGGCGGCCTCGACGTCGGGGTCGGCCTCCGCGCCCGGGACGGCGAGGCCGCGCGCCCACGTCAACCCGAAGAGGACGGCCAGCCCGGCGAGCGCGAGCGCGCCGCCGAGCAGCAGCAGCACCCGACGGCGGTCGTCGCGGCCGAGCACGAGCGCGCCGGCCGCGCAGACGAGCGCCAGCAGCGGCGTCACGAGCGCGACCCAGCCGCCGAGGTCGTTGAGGCGGCGAACCGAGACGAGCGCCGGGTCGTCGGACGGGATCCGCAGGACCTCCGGGTCGAAGCCGTCGGGGACGGCGGCGGCGATTCTCGGCGAGATGCTGTTGAGCGCCTCGAGCACGAACGCGGTGCCGCGCCCGAGGTCGAGCACGAACGTGCCCTCGTCGCCGACGAGCAGCGCGTGCGCGTCGGAGGCGGCGCCGCGCACGAGCGACCGCACGACCGGCGTGCCGAGCAGCGCCTCGACGCCCGCGATCGCCAGCGGCCGCGCCGTCAGCAGCTCGTCGGCGCCGGCGTCGACGGCGGCGTCGACGATCCGCTGCGCGGCGATCGTGCGGACCGACTCGGAGGTGACCGCCGCGCCGACGCGCTCGGTCAGCTGACGCTCGTCGAGCACCTGCGTGCGCAGGTAGATCGACGGCAGCGCGACGAAGGCGAACAGCCCGGTGAGGATGACCAGCAGCGGAACCGAGTATCGGCGCACATTCGGTAGTTCATCACGCCGGAGCGCGCCGCATGCCCGACGGCATGGTGACGCGCCACGTCGCGGTCACGCCGCCGGCTCGAGAAAGCCGGTCACCGCGGCCAGCCGCCCGTCCGGCGCGACCGTCGCGAAGTCGACGCCGACCGCGGCGGTCTCGCCGCTCTCGACCGCGATCAGCGTCCAGGTGAAGCGGACGACGTCGTTGTGCGCGTCGGGCCCGAACGTCAGCTCGAAGCGGTGGCCGGGGAACTGCGCCTGCGCGGCGGCGATCATCGCGTCGATCCCCTCGACCCCCTCGCCGGCCATCAGCGGGTCGACGTAGGTGCCCTGCTCGGTCCACGTGCGCGCGATCAGCTCGCGCCGGCGCGCCGGGTCGGCCTCGTTCCAGACGGCGATGTAGTCGTCGACGACGGTGGCGATCTCGGTGGTGCTCATGGCGTTCCCTCCTGCGTTGCGTTGCCTTGACGCCACGCAATCTCCCAGCGGCAGGTGGGACCGTCGATTACCTGCGGGGTAACGCTAGGCGGGCGCGCCGGCGGCAGGACGCACGACGCGCCGCTCGAAGCGCTTGCCCGACGCCGGCTCACCGCGGCCGTAGAGCACGTCGGGGCAGAGGTCGACCTCGCCGGGCCACTCGATCGTGCCCGACTCGGGGTTGACTGCGACCGCCTCGAAGACCGCCCGGTCGGAGCGGATCGGCTCGAAGACCTCCCCGGTCGCGATGATCGGCCCCGCGTCGACGTCGATGATCGCGCCGTCGGAGAACCACAGGCGCAGCCAATTGCCAGCCAGGATCTTCACATCGGTGATGTCGAGGTAGTAGCTCATCGCAGCGGCTCGATCTTCGTAAGCGGCTCGTCTCGCCGAGCGCGACGCCAGTTCGCCGTCAGCTCGCGCTCGTGTTGACGCGCCCATTCTCGCACGATCCGGAGCGCGCGTGGCGGCAAAGAACCGGAAACCAAGTCACGTGTGGCAATGTCAATCGAAGCTCTTGCGCCCGAGTACCACGCATGGAAATGCGGAGGCGGATGCTCGTCGATGTACATGAAGATGGTGATCCCGTAGAAAGCGCTGATCCGCGGCACGCGGACCAGAGGCGCCCGCCCACGGTCTTCGCCCCCTCCACGACGCTGATCAGCGCCTCGGCAGCGCCTCTCTGATCGCCAGCTCCAGCTCCCTGCCGACGTCGTCGAGCGGCTTGGTCGAGCGGCGGGCGCGGGCGAGGACTATGCCGCCCTCGATCGCGGCGACGGTGATCGTCGCGAGGCGGCGGGAGCGGGCCTGGGTGACGCCGGCGCGGCGGAGCGTGGCGGCGAGCGCTCTCTCCCACGAGGCGAAGGCGTGCGCACAGGCCTCGCCGAGCGCGGGCTGGTCGGCGGGGGCCTCCGTCGCGACGGCCACGACGGGGCAGCCGGCGCGGAACTCGCTCGCCTCCAGGCCCTGTCTCCAGACCGCGATGAAGCTGCGCAGGGTGGCGACCGGGTCGTCGGGCGGGCTGTGCTCGATCAGCTGCGCGACGAAGTCGCCGGCATAGCGGACCGCCTCCTCGGCGAGCTGTGCCTTGCCGCCCGGGAAGTGGTGGTAGATCGAGCCCCACGGCGCCTCGCTGTGCGCGATCACGTCGCGGAAGCCGGTGCCGGCGTAGCCGTGCTCGCGCAGCAGCACGGCCGCGCTGCGCACCATTCGCTCACGACTGTCCGATGCCATCTGTGACGCGATCTCCGAAATCGAGGGTCGTTCCGACTTTGAATAAGACGCCCATCCTAGTAGGCTCGCCAAGCACTAAGACGGGTGTCCTAGCGAGGGAGAGCGGCGATGGGCGGCGGCGACGAGCAGACGGTCTGGCAGCAGAGCGCGTGCATCCTCTGCGAGTGCAACTGCGGGATCGAGGTCCAGCTCGACGGCCGCAGGCTGGCCCGCATCCGCGGCGACAGAGCCCATCCCGCCTCGCAGGGCTACACCTGCAACAAGGCGCTGCGGCTCGACCACTACCAGAACGGCCGCGACCGTCTCACGAGCCCGCTGCGACGCACCGCCGACGGCAGCTACGAGCCGATCGACTGGGAGACCGCGATCACCGAGATCGCCGCCGGGCTCTCGGCCGTCCGCGACGAGCACGGCGGCGAGTCGATCTTCTACTACGGCGGCGGCGGCCAGGGCAACCACCTCGGCGGCGCCTACAGCCGCGCCGTGCTGGCGACGCTCGGCAACCGCTATCGCTCGAGCGCGCTGGCGCAGGAGAAGATGGGCGAGGGCTTCGTCGACGCGCACCTCTACGGCGGCCACACGCGCGGCGACTTCGAGCACGCTGAGGTCGCGCTGTTCGTCGGCAAGAACCCGTGGCAGTCGCAGTCGTTCCCGCGCGCCCGCATCGTGCTGAAGGAGCTGAGCAGCGACCCCGAGCGCGCGCTGATCGTGCTCGACCCGGTCGTCACCGAGACGGCCAGAATCGCCGACGTCCACCTGCAGGTCCGCCCCGGCGGCGACGCCTGGTGCCTCGCCGCGCTGCTCGGCGTGCTCGTGCAGGAGGGGCTGACCGACAGCGCCTTCCTCGACGAGCGCACGACCGGCGCCGAGGCGGTGCTGCAAGCACTGCGCGCGATTCCGGTCGCCGACTTCGCGCGCCGCGCCGGCGTGCCGCTGGAGCAGGTCGAGACGGCCGCGCGGCGGATCGGCCGCGCCGAGTCGGTCGCGACGTTCGAGGACCTCGGCATCCAGCAGGGGCCCAACAGCGTCCTCTGCTCCTACCTCAACAAGCTCGTCTGGCTGCTGCGCGGCAGCTTCGGGAAGCCGGGCGCGATGCACCTGCACTCGTGGATGGCGCCGCTGGCGCGCTACAAGATCGACAGCGCGACGACGCCGGTCTCCGGCGCCCCGATCGTCGGCGGGCTGGTGCCGTGCAACGCGATCCCGGACGAGATCCTGACCGACCACCCGCAGCGGCTGCGGGCGATGATCGTCGAGAGCGCCAACCCCGCCCACTCGCTCGCCGACTCGGGCCGCTGGCGCGAGGCGCTGCGAGCGCTCGACCTCGTCGTCGTGATCGACGTCGCGCTGAGCGAGACCGCCCGCCAGGCCGACTACGTGCTGCCGGCAGCGAGCCAGTTCGAGAAGTGGGAGGCGACCTTCTTCAACCTCGAGTTCCCGCGCAACACCTTCCAGCTGCGCGCGCCGCTGCTCGACCCGCTGCCGGGGACGTTGCCCGAGCCGGAGATCTGGGCGCGGATCATGCGCGCGCTGGACGTGATCCCGGAGACGACGCTCGCGCCGCTGCGGGCGGCCGCGCAGGCCGGCCGGCTGGAGTTCGCGACCGCCTTCCTGACCGCCGCCGGCGGCGACCCGCGGCTCGCGGCGGCGGCGCCGTTCGTGCTGTACGAGACGCTCGGCCCGACGCTGCCCGACGGCGCCCAGGCGGCCGCCGCGCTGTGGGGCCTCGCGCACCGCTGCGCGATGACCTACCCCGACGCGGTGCGCGGCGCCGGCCACGAGGGCGAGGGGCCCGCGCTCGGCGAGGCGCTGTTCGACGCGCTGCTGACGGGCCGCTCCGGCATCACCTTCACGCTCGACGACTACGAGGACGCCTGGCGCTACGTCAGAACGGCCGACGGCCGCATCGCGCTGGAGATCCCGGAGCTGCTCGACGAGCTGCGCGCGCTCGACGCGAGCGCGCCGGGCTGGACCAGCGACGAGTTCCCGTTCGTGCTCTCAGCCGGCGAGCGGCGCGCCTCGACGGCGAACACGATCATCCGCGACCCGGCGTGGCGCAAGCGCGACGCGCAGGGCGCGCTGCGGATCGCGCCCGCCGACGCGGAGCGGCTCGGCCTGCTCGGCGACGGCGCACGCGCCCGGATCACGACCGCAACCGGCGCCGTCGAGACGCCGGTCGAGGTCAACGCGGCGATGCAGCCCGGCCACGTCTCGCTGCCGAACGGGCTCGGGCTCGACTATCCCGGCGACGACGGCCGGCCGGTCACGACCGGCGTCGCGCTCAACGAGCTGACGTCACTGACGTGGCGCGACCCGCGCGCGCTGACGCCGTGGCACAAGCACGTGCCGGCGCGGGTGGAGGCGGTCGCCGGCTGAGCGCCGGCGCGCCGCCGTCAGTCCCGCGCGGTGACGCGGTCGAGCTCGATCTCGACGCCTTCGCGCGTGTCGGGGAAGACGACGTAGGCGAGCGGAGGACCGCCGAAGAAGGTGGCGTTGTCGCCGCCTCCGACGAAGATCGCCTCGCGCGCCGCGCCGTCCGGTCCGTGGACCCAGACTCTCTGACCCTGATGAAACATGCCGTCGCCGCTCATGCCCCGAACGCTACCGGGTACAACAGGGCGGTGCCCAATCTGATTCTCGGTCCGATCCTCCGTTACGTCGGGCCGACACAGGCGACCGTCTGGGTCGAGACCGACGGCGCCTGCGAGGTCGCGGCGCTCGGAGCGAGCTCGCGCACGTTCGAGGTCGCCGGCCACCACTACGCGCTCGTCGAGGCCGACAGCCTCCCGACCGGCGCCGAGCTGGAGTACGAGGTGACGCTCGACGGCGTCGCCGTCTGGCCGCATGCCGGCGAGCCGAAGGGCTGCGTGCGCACGCCGCGGCGCGAGGACGCGCTGCGGCTCGCCTTCGCCTCCTGCCGCGTCGCCGCCCCGCACGAGCCGCCGTACACGCTCTCGAAGACCGACGACGATCGCGGCCGCGGCGTCGACGCGCTCGCCGCGCTGGCGCGGCGGATGCGCGACGAGGCGCCGCGCGACTGGCCCGACGCGCTGCTGCTGGTCGGCGACCAGGTCTACGCCGACGAGGTCTCGCCGGCGATCAGAGAGCGGATGCGCGCGAGGCACGGCGAGCGCGACGCGCCGCTGGAGGTCGCCGACTTCGAGGAGTACACGTGGCTCTACCACGAGGCGTGGGGCGACGAGCAGATCCGCTGGCTGCTGGCCTCGGTCCCGAGCGCGATGATCTTCGACGACCACGACGTGCGTGACGACTGGAACACGTCCGGCGCGTGGGTCAGATACGTGCGCGGGCTGCCGTGGTGGCGCGAGCGGCTGATCGGCGCCTACATGTCGTACTGGCTCTACCAGCACCTCGGCAACATGACGCCGGAGGAGCTGAGCGAGAACGAGCTGCTGGCGGCGCTGCGCGCGGGCGACGGCGACGGCGAGCCGCTGCTGCGCGCCTTCGCCGAGCAGGCGGCTGACGAGGTCGCCGGCTCGCGCTGGTCGTTCCGGCGTGACTTCGGCCGCACGCGGCTGATCGTGCTCGACTCGCGCGCGGGCCGCATCGTCGAGGACGACCGCCACCGCCGGATGCTCTCCGACGAACAGTGGGAGTGGGTCAGAGGGCAGCTCGGCGGCGACGTCGACCACCTGCTGATCGCGACCTCGCTGCCGTTCCTGCTGGCGCCGGCGCTGCACGACGTCGAAGCGTGGAACGAGGCCGTCTGCGCCGGGGCGTGGGGCCGCGCCGCCGCATGGGTCGGCGAGAAGCTGCGGCAGGGGCTCGACCTCGAGCACTGGGCCGCCTTCCAGACGAGCTTCCACGACCTCGTCGACGAGCTGCGGGCGGTCGGCGCGGGCGAGCGCGGCGAGGCGCCCGGTTCGATCATCGTGCTGTCCGGCGACGTCCACCACGCCTACGTCGCCGAGGCCGGCTTCCCCCGCGGCAGCGGCGTCAGCAGCGCCGTCGTGCAGGCGGTCTGCTCGCCGATGCGCAACCCGCTCGACGCGAGAGAGCGCCGCTTCATGAGAGTGATGCACAGACGGCCGGCGGCGAAGCTGGCGCGCTGGCTGGCGCGCGCGGCCGGCGTCGAGGAGCCGCGGATGCGCTGGCGGCTGATGGCGCCGGCGACCTTCGACAACCACGTCGGCACGCTGGAGCTGGACGGCCGCGGCGCCACCATGAAGATCGAGTGCACGCGACCCGACGAGTGGCGCGAGCCGCGACTGCACGAGAGCTTCTCGCGCACGATCGCGGAGATCTGAGCGGGTCAGGCGGCGACGGGCGGCGCGGCGCTCTACGCCGCGACGGTCGCGGCTGCCGCGACCGCGCAGGCGGCGGCGTAGTCGGCCGGGGTGCGCCCGACGACGGCCTTGAACTCGTTGATGAAGTGAGCCTGGTCGAAGTAGCCGACCTCGACGGCGAGGCCGGCGAGGTCGACCGCCGGCTGCTCGGCGATCCGCTCCGCCGCCGTGTGCAGTCGCTGGCGCCGCACGACCCACTTGGGGCTGACGCCGACGTAGTCGTGGAAGAGCCGCTGCAGCGTGCGCGGCGAGACGTGGCAGCGCGCGGCGAGCTGGTCGACGCGGGTGATCGCGGGCTCGTCGAGCAGCAGCTGCACGATCCCGGCGACCTCCGCCACGCGCGCGTCGGGGCCGTCGCTGCGCTCGCGCAGGAACTGCTCGACGTGGGCGATCCGCTCGGCGGTCGCCTCCTCCCCGCGCACGCGCGCCTCCAGCGCGTCGGCGTCGGCGCGCCCGAAGACATCCGCCAGCGGGACGGTGCGGTCGGTCAGCGCCGCGACCGGCAGCGCGACGAACGGGCGGAAGCCGCCGGGACGGAATCTGGTGCCGAGCACCCAGCCGCGCTCGCGCAGCTCGTGGCTGGTGCGCGTCGTGCCGACGCCCCAGACGAAGGCGCCGTCGGGCTCGAAGGAGAGGTTCACGTTGGGGTGGTTGACGATCTCCTGCGCGAACGGGGCGCGGCCGCGCAGGTCCCACTCGACGGTCCAGTGACGGTCGAGCGCATGGCGCAGGTCGAGCGCCGGGTTGTGGCGGCCGAGGCGGAAGATCGCGCCCTCGTTGTCGGGCTCGAGGATCCCGCGCATGCTGCGGCCGGCGCCGTCGCGTCCCCGCGCCGCGCCGCTCGCCGGAGTCATCTCAGCTCCAGCGGCGCGACGAGCGCGTGCAGCGCGCTGCGCATCTCCGCCCGCGCGGTGTCCTGGTCCTCGGCGCGGGCGACGTAGAGCGCGGCCTCGTCGAGCGCGCCGATCAGCACGTGCGCGAGCGGGCGGACCGGCTGCTCGGCTATTCGCCCGGCCGCGATCGCGCCGTGCAGCGCCGCCTCGACGATGCCGATCCCGTTCGCCTGGCCCGAGGCGCGCCAGCGCTCCCAGCCGAGCACCGCCGGCGCCTCGATCAGCGCGATCCGCTGGACCTCGTGATCGCTGGCGGCCTCCAGCCACGCGTCGACGCCGGCGAGCATCCCCTCCCACGGATCGGCGACGTCGGCGAGCAGCAGGCCGATGCGGCCGATCAGCTCCTGCTCGACCTGCTCGTGGACGGCGGCGAACAGCTCCGTCTTGTCCGCGAACTGGTGGTAGAGCGCGCCGCGCGTGACGCCGGCCGCTCTGACGATCGCCTCGGTCCCGACGGCGGCGAAGCCGTGCTCGGCGAACAGCGGCCGCGCAGCGGCCAGCAGCGCGGAGCGCGTGGTGTCGGAGCGTTCCCTCTGCGTTCGCCGGTTGACTCTCATACAGACTGTACGTATGTTACTTGCAGCATCCGCGAGAAGAGTAGGACGAAAGGGGTCCCCATGTCCGAGATCACGCTGCCACAGGGAACGGTCCGCTACCGCGAGCGCGGCCCCGCCGACGGCCCGGCCGTCCTGTTCGTGCACGGCTTCCTCGGCAACGGCACGCTGTGGGACGGCGTCGCCGAGCGGCTCGCGCAGCGCGGCATGCGGACCTTCCAGCCCGACCTGCCGCTCGGCGCCCACCCGATCGCGCTCGACCCGGCCGCCGACCTCTCGCCGCGCGGCGTCGCGCGCCTGATCGCCGCCTTCGCCGCGGCGCTGGAGCTGGAGGACGTGACGCTCGTCGGCAACGACTCCGGCGGCGCGGTCTGCCAGTTCCTGCTCGACACCGACCCGTCGCGGATCGGCCGCCTCGTGCTGACCAACTGCGATGCCTTCGAGGCCTTCCCGCCGAAGCCGTTCAACCTGATCCTGCAGGCGGCGCGCCGGCCGTGGCTGTTCCGCGCGGCGATGGAGCCGACGCGCGCGACCGCCGTGCGCCACAGCCCGCTCGCGTTCGGCCTGCTCGCGCACCGCCTCGATCCCGCGCAGACGCGCGACTGGGTGCTGCCGTACCTGACCGACGCCGGCGTCCGCCGCGACGCGGCGAAGTTCTGCCGCGGCGTCGACCCGCGCGAGCTGACGGCGGTCGCGAGCCGCCTGCGCCGCTTCGACGGCCCCGTGCTGCTCTGCTGGGGCAAGGACGACCGCTTCTTCAAGCCCGCGCTCGCCCACCGCCTGCAGGCCTGCTTCGCCGACGCCCGCGTCGTCGAAGTCGACGATGCCCGCACCTTCGTCCCGATCGACCAGCCGGCGCGCGTCGCCGACGAGATCACCGCCTTCACCGCTCGCGTGCCGGCGTGATACCTTGACCGTCGGCCTCCGGGCCGACCTATGCGCATCTCTGACTGACAGCCGCCCACGAGCCACGACCGGTGATCACCGGTCGTCGCGGCTGTCCCCGTCCGAGAACCTCGCGCATCGAAGGAGCACTGCATGTCATCGGCGTTGCTCGACGCCCATCAGATCACCCGTCGGCACGGTGCCCGCACCGTGCTCGACAGCATCGACCTGCGCGTCGATGCGCACAGCCGGATCGCGCTGGTCGGCCCCAACGGCGCCGGCAAGTCGACGTTGCTGCGGATCCTCGCCGGGCTGGAACAGCCCGACAGCGGCCGCGTGCGCGCAACCGGCACCGTCGGCTATCTGCCGCAGCTGGCGAGCGAGCCGGGGGAGGAGCGCGCGACCGTGCGCGAGACGATCCTCGAACGGATCGGCGTCGCCGGCGCGACGCGCGAGCTCGACCGGCTGACCGCCGCGCTCGACGGCGGCGACCTCGACGCGATCGACGAGCACGCCGCGGCGCTCGTGCGCTGGGTCACGCTCGGCGGCGCCGACGCGGAGGCGCGGCTGGCCGCCGCGGCGAGCGAGCTGGGGCTCGACGCCGAGCTGCTCGACCGCCCGCTGCGGACGCTCTCCGGCGGGCAGGCCGCGCGCGCCGGCCTCGCCGCGCTGCGCACCTCGCGCTACGACGTGGTGCTGCTCGACGAGCCGACCAACCACCTCGACGCCGACGGGCTGGAGCGGCTCGCCGGGCTGCTCGCCGAACGCGAAGGCGGGATCGTGCTCGTCTCGCACGACCGCGCGCTGCTCGCCGAGGTCGCCGATCGCGTCGTCGTGCTCGATCCGCGCACCGGCGCGGCGACCGCGTACGCCGGCGGCTGGGACGCCTACGAGCAGGAGCGGGCGACCGCGCGTGAGCGGGCCGTCGCCGCGCACGACGACGCGCTCGCCAAGCGCGCCCAGCTGCGTGCCGCGGCGACCGAGTCGCGCCGTCGCGCGGCAACCACCGCCAGCAAGCTCGACCGCCGCCCGCGTGACGGCGACAAGCACGTCAAGCAGTGGTACGCGGCGCGCGCCGACGGCGTCCAGCATCGCGCCTCGGTCGTCGCCAGGCGCGCCGAGCGGATCGATGTCCCGGACAAGCCGTGGCAGGAGCGGCCGCTGCGACTGCGGCTGACCGCCGCCGAGCGGCGCGGCGGCGCGGTCGTCGCGCTGGACGACGCGCGGGTCGAGCGCGGCGGCTTCGCGGTCGGGCCGCTCGACCTCGCGCTCGAGCACGGCGACCGCGTGCTGCTGAGCGGAGCGAACGGCAGCGGCAAGTCGACGCTGCTCGGCGCGCTCGCGGGAACGCTGCCGCTCGCCGGCGGGACGCGGCGGCTGGCGCCGGGCGCGGTCGTCGCGCAGCTCGGCCAGGCGCGCGACCAACTCGCGCGCGATCCGCGCTCGCTGGCCGCGGCGGTGCGCGAGCTGACGGGTCTGAGCGAGTCGGACGCGCGCACCGCGCTCGCCTCCTACGGCCTGGAGGCCGACGCCGCCGAGCGCCCGGCGCAGACGCTGTCGCCGGGCGAGCGGACGCGCGCGGAGCTGGCCGTGCTCGCCCATCGCCGCGCGACCTGCCTGCTGCTCGACGAGCCGACCAACCACCTCGACGTCGCCTCGCTGGAGACGCTGGAGGCGGCGCTCGCCGACTGGCCGGGAGCGCTCGTCGTCGCCACGCACGACCGGCGCCTGCGCGCGGCGCTCGCGCTGACGCGGGAGGTGGCGCTGTGAGCCGCCGCCGCTCAGCCGCGGCGTCTGTCGATCAGCACGCCGAGCCCGTCGAGCAGTCGCTGCAGGCCGAACTCGAACTCGTCGGGCGCGTTCTCGTAGCCGCCCGCGGTGTAGATCGCGGTGATCGTCGGATAGCGCTCGGGGTCGAAGTGGTGCTGCCAGAACTCGTCGCGCGCCCCCCACCACTCCTCGTCGGAGATGCCGCTCTCACGCACGGCGCGCGCCTTCATCAGCTCACCGTGCGCGGCGCCGCGCACATACGCGGCGAGCGACGAGACGGCCGGCGACAGCTCGGCCTTCGTCAGGCCGGTGTCGGCGACGACGCGCAGCACCGACTCATAGACGTCGAAGGTGCCGGGGCCCAGCGGCGGGCGCGAGCCGGAGATCTCCAGCACCCACGGATGGCGCAGGTAGAAGGCGAGATCGAGCCGCGCGACCGCCTCCAGCTGCTCGCGCCAGTGGCCGGGCAGCTCGTGGGCCCGCGGCTGCCGCCGCAGGACGGCGTCGAACATCAGCTCGACGAGCGTCTCCTTGCTCGGCACGTAGCGGTACAGCGACATCGCGCCGACGCCGAGCACTCTCGCGACCGCCCGCATCGACATCGCGTCGAGCCCGACGTCGTCGGCCAGCTCGATCGCGGTGTCGACGACCTGCTCCAGCGTCAGCTTCGGCTTCGGCCCGCGCGCCGGCCGCGCGCTCGGCTGCCACAGCATCCGCAGCGCTTCGTCGGACGCGGCTCTTCTGTCATCGGGGGTCGCCATTGCATGCGGAACTATAACTGCGTATGGTGTACGCGCAACACCGTACGCTGTACTCAGATAGAGAAGGGAGTGAATCAGTGACGACCACCAGACCCGCGATCGTCGCCTCCGGGCTGCGCAAGCGCTACGGCGACAAGCTGGCGCTGGACGGCCTCGACCTCGAGGTCGCCGAGGGCAGCGTGCTCGGCCTGCTCGGTCCCAATGGCGCCGGCAAGACGACGGCGGTCAGCATCCTCACGACGCTGCTGCGCCCCGACGGCGGCCGCGCCGAGGTCGCCGGCTTCGACGTCGCGACGCAGGCCGCGCAGGTGCGCACCCGCATCGGCCTGACCGGCCAGACGGACGCGATCGACGAGATCCTCACCGGCCGCCAGAACCTCGTCATGTTCGGGAGACTGCACCACCTCTCCCCGCGCGCCGCGCGCAAGCGCGCCGACGAACTGCTGGAGCAGTTCGGCCTGACCGAGGCGGCCGACCGCCAGGCGAAGGGCTACTCGGGCGGGATGAAGCGACGGCTCGACCTCGCCGTCAGCTTCGTGACGGCGCCGAAGGTGCTGTTCCTCGACGAGCCGACGACCGGGCAGGACCCGCGCAACCGCATGGAGGTGTGGTCGGTCGTGCGCACGCTGGTCGCGGGTGGCACGACCGTGCTGCTGACGACCCACTACCTCGACGAGGCCGACCAGCTCGCCGACCGCATCTCGGTCGTCGACCGCGGCCGCGTGATCGCCGACGGCACGCCGAACGAGCTGAAGTCGCGCCTCGGCGCAAGCCAGGTCGACCTCGTGCTGCGCGACGAGCGGCAGCTCGACGAGGCGACCGAGATCGTCGCGCGCGTCAGCGGCGCGACGCCCGACGTCGACCGCGAGCGGCGCCGCGTCAGCGCGCCGGTGCACGACCGCGTCGCGAGCCTCACCGACGTGCTCGCCGGCCTGCAGGCGGCGGCGGTCGCGGTCGAGGACGTGGCGCTGCGCCAGCCGACGCTCGACGACGTCTTCATGCAGTTGACGGGCACGCGCGCGGAGAGCGACGACCCGGCCGCGGACACGACGGAGGTGGCGGCATGAACTCGCTGCGCTGGACGGCGAAGGACACCTGGACACTGGCCGTGCGCGACCTGCTGCACTGGCGCTACGAGCCAGCGCGGATCGCCTGGAGCCTCGCCTTCCCGGTGATGTCGATCCTGCTGTTCGGCTACGTCTTCGGCAGCGCGATCGTCGTCCCCGGCGGCGCCGACTACCGCGAGTACCTGATGCCGGGCCTGTTCGTGATGGCGGCCGCCTTCGGCATCAGCGAATCGCTGTTCGGGATCGCGATGGACGCCGAGCGCGGGATCACCAATCGCTTCCGCGCGATGCCGATGTCACGCGCGGCGATCCTCGGCGGCGGCTGCCTGGCGGCGATGATCAACGCCGTCATCAACTTCGTCGTGATGATCGCGATGGGGCTGGCGGTCGGCTGGAGCTGGCACGACGGGGTCGGCAACGCGCTGCTCGCCGTCGGGCTGCTCCTGCTGCTGCGCTTCTCGGTGCTGTGGATCGGGATCTGGATCGGCCTCGCGATCACCTCGATCGAGTCGGCCGGCAACATCTCCGGGCTGCTGTTCCCGTTCACGATGATCTCGGCGATCTTCGTCTCACCGTCGCAGATGCCCGACTGGCTCGGGACGATCGCGGCCTGGAACCCGCTCTCCTCGACCGTCGGCGCCGCGCGCGAGCTGTTCGGCAACGGCGATCCGGCGGGGACGAGCTGGATCGAGCAGCACGCGATCCTGATGGCGGTCGTCTGGCCGCTGGTGCTGATCGCGATCTTCGCGCCGTTGGCAATCCGGCGGTACCAACAGATGTCGCGCTGAAAGCGGGAGGGCGGCACAGCCGCCCTCCCGATCAGCTCATCTTCTTGCTCTCACCACGCTGAACCGCACCGTTCTCGCGACCGAGCGATTGCCCGCTCTGTCGCGTGCGACGAGCGTCAGGCGGTACCTCCCCGCCGGGCGCTTGCCGAGCTTCACCTTCAGCGTGCGGTTGCCGGCGGCGAGCGTCTTGGAGACGTTGCCGGCGGCGCGCCAGCGGCCTCTGACGGCGCGCTGGAGCGTGACCTTCACGGTCGCGCGCTCCGACAGCCGCAGCCGCAGCGCGAGCGTTCCTCGCACGCGGATCCGCTGATCGCCGACGAGCTTGACCGCCGTCAGCTTCGGCTCCACGCGATCTCTTCTCGCCGGCGCTCTTCTGGCCGGCGGCGCGGGCGGCGTCGGCGGGGTGCCGCCACCGCCGCCCGGCGTCGGCGGGCCCGGAGGCGGCGTCGCCGCGGCCGGCTCGAAGCGCGCGTCGCCCGAGCCGACGGTGAAGACGGCGGCGCCATCCTCGATCCGCTCGAAGCGCGGTGCGCCCGCGCCGCTGGCGGTGACGCCCGCGGCGTCGGTCACGCCCGGGATCCGCACCTCGGCACGCTGGTTGGTCGGCACGCTCACGTCGAGCGTGATGCCGCGCTCACCGCGCGCCCATCTGACCGCGACCGTGCCGCGCTGGGTCCAGACCGACCCGCTCGCGGTCCGCAGGCGGTCGCCGCGCAGCGTCGGCGGCTCGATCGCGACGGTCGCCGCGCCCGGGCTGGTCACCTTCACGCCGAGCAGCGTCTCGACGACGTCGACGATCGCCCACGAGCCCCAGCCGTGCGAGTGGCTGTCGCTGCTTCTGACGTTCGGCTCGGCGCAGCGCGGGGTCGTGCAGCCGGGGCTCCACTGCTCCCACATGAAGGTGCCGCCCTCGGCGATCGTGCGGGCAGGCCCATCGCCCGCGCGATCGGTGAGCAGGCGCAGCACCGCGTCGTCGCGGCCGGCTCTGGCGAGCGCGTCGAGCAGGATGTGGAGCGTCATCGGCCCCTGGTTCATGCCGAGCCGCTCGATCTCGTCGGCGAGGACCGGCCACTGCGCTCTCGGCGCGACGCCGTAGTAGATCGGGTAGCTCTGCGCGTGCTGCGCGCTGTTGTCGATCTGCGCGTTGCCGGGCTGGCGCGAGAGGCCGTCGGTGTAGAGGCCGCTCGGCCGCACCAGCTTGCCGTTGATCGCGCCGGTGAGCGCGTCGGCCCACTGGCCGTACTGCGCCGCCTCGCCACCGCGACCGAGCACTCTCGCCGCCTCCGCGGTCGCGCGGATCGCCCCGACGCCGGAGGCGTTGTGGACGGTGCGGGCGGCGTTGTCGTCGAAGGTGTAGCCGTAGCGCATCGGCGCCGGCCAGTCGATGATGCCGTTTCTGTAGGAGCTGGTGCCGCCCGGCAGGTCGAAGACGAGCCCGGCCGCGTCGCCGCTGCCGGCGACCGCGCCGTTGACGTAGGCGGAGACCGCCTGCATCGCCGGGTAGGCCTCTTCCAGCAGCGCTCTGTCGCCGGTCGTCAGGTAGTAGCGCCAGACCCAGTCGGGGAACATCTCCGTGTAGTCGGGGATGTCGCGCATGTTGTCGCCGTTGGGATAGACCGAGTTCATGCGGCCGGGCGTCCCGAGGCTCGGATACGAGCACGGCACCTCCAGTGCCGTGCAGTAGCCGTTGCTCGCCGCCGTCCAGCTGTGCGTCTGCGAGTGGATCGCGTCGCGGATGCCGCGCACGGTCGCGTTGCGCTCGCCGAGCGCGAGCATGTTCGCCCACGAGATGTCGACGCCGTCGCCGAGGAAGCCGGCCTTCTCACGCGTCGGCGTGTCGAGGTAGGTGTCCTGGACCGAGTCGCGGCCGGAGCGCCGCATCAGCTCGAAGACGGCGTTCAGCGTCGCGTCGTCGGACTCGAACCGCGCCAGCCGCTCGTCGCGGTCGTCGGTGTGCTGCTCGACGGCGACGAGGTCGCTCGCGTTCAGCGGCTCGCCGGCGCCGGGGGCGCTGACCTGCAGATAGCGCCAGCCCCAGTACTGGTACGGCTCGGCCGTCTGCGCGCCGTCCTTCTGCGTGTAGTAGTTGGCGAGGTTGCTCGACTGCGTGTCCTGGTTGTCGGTGCCGGCGCGCGAGCCCTCGACATAGGCGAGGTTCGCGTGCGCGCGCTCCAGCGGCCGGTCGAGCACGATGCCCGTGCCGTCGGCGCCGGCCGTGCCGACCGCGACGATGCGGCGGACCTCGGGATCGCCCTCGCCCTTGTTGATGCCGGGCGCGTCGACCGTGATGCGGTCGCCCGCGACGAAGTTGCCGACCGCTCTCACCTTCACCGTCGCGTCGCCCGCGGCGGCCGGCGCGGCGAGCAGCGTGTTGTTGAGGCGGAAGCTCGTCAGCAGCGTGATCTGCCGTCCGGCGACGCCCTCGCGGAAGCGCACGCGCGGAACGCCGGCGACGACGCGGCCCATGTCGGCGATCACGGTGCCGTCGGCCAGCTCTCTGACGGAGACCGGTCTGTGCAGCTTGCGCGTGACGCCGGCGATCGACGGCTCCAGGTGCGTGAAGGTCGTGCGCAGCGGGTTGACCGGGCGCGGATGGGCGCCGATCGCGTACGCCTGCTCCCAGCCGGAGTCGTCGAAGCCGGCGGTGTCCCAGCCGGGCTGCTCCAGGCGCGCGTCGTAACGCTCGACGCGGTCGCCGGCGTCGCCGTTGCGGTAGGTGAGCGTCTCGTTCGTGAGCGCTCTGTCCTTCGAGACGCTCCAGCTCTCGTCGGTGACGAAGGTCTGGCGCGAGCCGTCGGCGTGGTCGACGACGACCTTCGCGATCAGGCCCGAGGGGCCGGCGAGGTCGACGACGGCCGCTCTCTCGACCTGCGCTCTGGTGAGCGCGGGCGTCACGGTGACGCCGCTGCCGGCGGCTCCGGCGGTGCCGATCGCCGTCACGGTGACGCGCTCTCTGTCGGCGCCGCTGCCGACGTCGACCTGGTCGCCGACGTCGAAGACGCCGACCGAGTTGACCTTCAGCGCGGTGTCGCCGGGCGCGGCCGCGGCGGCGAGCGTCGTGTTCGACGCGGGGCCGTTCGCGCGCCCCTGGCAGGTGCACGTCCAGTAGTGGTATCTGGCGGCGAGCGCGAGCGGCTGGCCGGCGGTGACCTGCGCGGTCACGTCGGTCGCCGTGTACTGCGCCTCGTTGGGGTAGTAGAAGCTCGAGTCGCGCACGACGCGCGTGCCGTTCACGTGCAGCTCGTACTGCCCCATCGCCGAGACGTAGGCGCGGGCGCGCACGACGGGGCTGCCGCCGACCTGGACCTGCTTGCGCGCGAGCGTGAAGTCGATCGCGGAGTCGTTGCCGGTCGTGATCCGGCGGATCCACTTGGCCCCCGACCAGTCGCCGTCGCGCAGGCCTGTGTCGAAGCGCGCCGCCGGCGCCCACGGCGAGGCGTCGCCGTCGCCGTCCCAGGTGCGGACGGTCCACTCGTAGCTGGCGCCGACCGCCAGTCTCGGCCCTTCGTAGCCGACGTACGCCTGCGCGTCGGAGTCGACCTTGCCGCTGTCCCAGACGGGATCGTCGTCGCCCGGCCGCTGCACACGCAGCTGGTAGGCGCTCTGAACGTCGTCGCCGCGCTCGCTGCCCGGCATCCAGCCGAACTGCGGCGGACCCTCGACGTTCAGCGGCCGCTCCTGGTCGCGGACGGTCAGCTGACTCGGCGCCGGCACGTCGGCCGCGGCCGTCGCGGCACTCGCCCCGCCCGCGGCCAGCACGCAGCCAGCCGACACCGCCACCCGTGCCAGGGTGGTTCTCCCAAGACTTCGCATTGCTCTCCTCGCTCTTTCCTGCGCGAAACAGAGCAGTTCTGTCCAAGATCAATCAGATTCAAACGAGTTCGCACATGCCAGCTCGGCGCACGACAATGCCATTCGGGCCACCCCGCCTGTCCGATCACACTCCATGCGGCGAATGCCGATACCCCGCGCCGGGGTAGAGAATCGCTGCCACGATGTCCGAAGCGACCGCCCCTCAGCTCGACGGCTACCACCCGCGCGCCCCCTTCCTCGACGAGCTGTTCGAGCCGGACGGGCGGCCGCGCCACCACGCCGCCGCGCTGATCGCGGAGCTGGAGCGACTCGGCGCCGACGGGCTCGTCGAGGCCGGCCGCCGCCGCGACGCGACCTTCCTGCGCCAGGGGATCACGTTCGAGACCTCCGGCGACGACGGGCCGAGCCGCGAGCGGCCGTTCCCGCTCGACCTCGTCCCGCGCGTGATCGGCGGCGAGGAGTGGCGCTCGATCAAGCGCGGACTGGCGCAGCGGATCCGCGCGCTCAACGCCTTCGTCGACGACATCTACCACGCGCGCGAGATCGTCCGCGAGGGGATCGTGCCGTGGCGGCTCGTCGTCAGCTCGCCCAACTTCGCCCGCGCCGTGCACGGGATCCGCCCGCCGGGCGGCGTCTACACGCACGTCGCCGGCTGCGATCTCGTGCGCCACTCCAACGGCTCCTGGAAGGTGATCGAGGACAACGTCCGCACGCCCTCCGGGATCTCCTACGTGCTGGAGAACCGCGCCGCGATGACGCAGCTGCTGCCGCAGCTGTTCCAGAACTACCGCGTGCGCCCGGTCGACCACTACCCGCAGCTGCTGCTGAAGGCGCTGCGCTCGGTCGCGCCGTCGGCCGACAGCGAGGCGACCGTCGTCGTGTGGACGCCCGGCTCGCTCAACTCGGCCTACTTCGAGCACGCCTTCCTCGCGCGCCAGATGGGAGTCGAGCTGGTCGAGGCCTCCGACCTCGTCGTGCGCGACGACGTCCTCTACATGCGCACGACGCGCGGCCTCGTGCGCGTCCACGCCGTCTACCGGCGGCTCGACGACGACTTCGTCGACCCGCTCGAGTTCCGCCCCGACTCGCTGCTCGGCGTGCCCGGCCTCGTGCGCGCCTATCGCGCCGGCTCGGTCGCGATCGCCAACGCCTTCGGCACCGGCGTCGCCGACAACAAGGCCGTCTACCACTTCGTGCCCGAGATGATCAGGTTCTACCTCGGCGAGGAGCCGATCCTCGAGAACGTCAAGACCTACCTGCTCGCCGACGAGGAGGTGCGCGAGCACGTCCTGTCGCGGATCGACCAGCTCGTCGTCAAGCCGACCGACGAGTCCGGCGGCAAGGGCGTCACGATCGGCCCGCACGCCAGCGAGGAGGAGCTGGCCGGCGTCGCCGCCGCGGTCCGCGCCAAGCCCGAGGCGTGGATCGCGCAGGAGGTCGTGCGGCTGTCGACCGTGCCGACCGTCGGCGCCGACGGCATGCTCGCCCCGCGCCACGTCGACCTGCGCCCGTTCGCCGTCTTCGGCGAACGGATCGACATCGTCCCCGGCGGCCTCACGCGCGTCGCGCTGACGGAGGGCTCGATGATCGTCAACTCCTCCCGCGGTGGCGGCTCGAAGGACACCTGGGTGCTGGAGGACGGCGACGACGCCGACCGCGCCGGCCCGCAGATGGCCGACGTCGCCAGCCCGCCCGCGCTGCCGGAGATGCGCTACGGCGACGCCTGGACCAACCAGCAGCAACAGCAGCAGCAGGAGCCGCAGTAGATGCTGGCCCGCATCGCCCACGAGCTGTACTGGCTCGGCCGCAACCTCGCCCGCGCGGAGTTCACCGCGCGCTCGGTCGACGGCGTCTTCCGCACCGAGCTGCAGGGGCCGTCGGACTCCGGCCCCGGCGTCACGCTCGGCTGGACCGGCCTCGTCGCGATGCTCGGCGGCAGCTCCGCCGACGAGCGGCTCGGCCGCGGCGCGGCGCTCGCGCGGCTGACGCTCGACGCCGATCGGCCCGACTCGATGCTCGCCTCCGTCGAGCGGGCGCGCGAGGGCGCGCGCACCGTGCGCGACGTGATCTCCGCGGAGATGTGGGAGGCGATCAACACGACGACGCTGACGCTGCGCGGCGACGGCAGCGCGAGATGGTCGGCGCCGGCCGGCCCCTACCTCGCCTCGCAGTACGTCAAGCAGCGGATGGCGCTGATCTGGGGGATCGCCGACCGCGCGATGCTGCGCGACGAGGCGAAGTCGTTCCTCGACGCCGGCTCCTTCATCGAGGTCGCCGACATGATGCTGCGGCTGCTGCGGATCGCGCTGCCGAGCGGCGAGGAGGATCCCCGCCGCGACGGCAACGCGCTCGCGCTGCTGCAGGCGGTCGGCGGCTTTCACGCCTACCTGCGCGCGGTCACCGCGCCGCCGAACGCGCAGCCGGTCGCGCGCTTCCTGATCTTCGAGCGGGCCTACCCCGACAGCGTCGCCGCCTGCGTCGACTCGCTCCACGACGCCTTCACCGCCGCCGACGCCAGCCCGCGCGACTCGCAGCCGGTGCTGCGCGTCAGCCGCCTCGCCGCCGACCTCGACTTCCAGCGCCGCGTGCTGCCGGCCGGCGCCGAGCTGATCGGCATCTGCGAGCGGGCGCAGCAGGAGCTGGCCGCCGTCGACCAGGACGTCGCCGACCGCTACTTCGCCGGCATGGCCGCCGGCGAGCGCGGAATCGCGATGGTGGTGTGACCGCATGCACTTCTCGATCCGCTACCTGACCGCGTACAGATACGGCGCCAACGTCAGCGACAACCTCAACGCGCTGCGTGTGCGCCCGGCGACGACCTCGACGCAGCGCTGCGACGAGTTCCACACCCGCATCGACCCCGAGGCGCGCGTCACCCGCCACCTCGACTACTTCGGCACCGAGGTGCTGGAGTTCGGCATCCCGACCGGCCACGACCACCTCACGATCGACGTGCGCGCGCGCGTCGTCACGAGCGCGCCGCCGGAGCCGCCGCACGGTCCGTGGGCGGCGTTGCGCAGTGACGCCTACGTCGAGGCGGCGGGCGAGTTCCTGCTGCCGTGGCAGGACCAGCCGGCGATCCCCGGCGTCGATTCGCTGGAGGGATCGCTCGGCGCCGCCAGCGACCCGCTCGCGGCGCTGCGGCTGCTGATCGAGCTGGTCCCGGACACGTTCGAGTACCGCCGCGGCGCGACCTACGTCGGCTCGACCGTGACCGACCTGCTGGAGGCCGGCGCCGGCGTCTGCCAGGACTTCGTCCACCTCTCGCTCGTGCTGCTGCGGCGTCACGGGATCGCCGCGCGCTACGTCTCCGGCTACCTGTGGGCGGCGCCCGAGGACGAGGGCTCCGACTCGCTCGAGGTCGACACGCACGCCTGGCTGGAGGCGCTGCTGCCCGGCGTCGACGGCCGCGGCGAGCCGGTCTGGGTCGGCGTCGACCCGACCAACCGCCGCTTCGCGGGCGAGACGCACGTGAAGATCGGCCACGGCCGCTTCTACGCCGACATCCCGCCGGTCAAGGGCGTCTACCGCGGCGGCGGCAGCTCGACGCTCGACGCCAACGTGCAGATGTCGCGCCTGGACCCACAGGCCGGCGCGCGGGCGTAGCTCACGGCAGCGCCTCCAACTCGACGAGGCGCGAATAGCTCTCCGGCGCGGAGCTGACGACCACGCGCAGGCCCTCGGCGCTCACGCGCGGGACGGTCAGCTCCGCGAGCGCCGCTCTGTTGCCGCGCACCTGCCCGACCGTTCTCCAGCGGCCGTCGACCTCGAGCTGGACGTCGAAGTCGCGCACGCCGAAGACCGCGGCGGGATCCTGCGGCGTGTCGAGCGTCCAGACACGCACGCGCGAGACCGGGGCGGGGGCGTCGAACGCGACGGTGACGGTGTCCGGGAAGGCGGCGGCCGTGCCGTCGTTCCACGCCTCGCCGCGGCTCCACGCGGCGTGGTCGACGCTCGTGACGCCGTCGATCAGGAACCTGGCGTGCCAGGGCGACAGCGTCGAGGAGGCGCGGGCTCGCCCGAAGCGCGACGCGAGGTCGATCCGCACCGGCACGGTCGCACTCGCCGCGCCCGCGCGCAGGCGCAGCTCGCCCGTGCCGGGGATGCCTGCGCCGAGCGCCGCCGACACCGTCAGCTCGGCGGTGCCGGTGCCGTCGCGCCCGAGCCGCACGTCGACCGAGCGATCGCGCAGCTGCACCGGGCCGGACGCCTCGGCGGTCAGCCGCACACGGCCGGAGTCGCCCGTCAGGTCTCGCACCGCGACACGCAGCGTCCGCTGCTGGCCGGGTGCGACGCCGAGCGCGTCGACGGCCGGTCGCAGCTCCAGCAGGGCGCTGCGGTCCGCGCGCTCGAGCGCGACCGTCAGGCGCCGCTGCGGCAGCAGCCGCACCGGGCCGAGCAGGCCGGAGTCGCGCACGTCGCCGTGGCTGTTGGCGCCGGTGTTCGTGACCCGCACCGCGATCTCATTGGAGCCGGCGCGCAGCAGGTCGCCGACGTCGGCGACGTACGGCGCCCACAGCAGCGGCTGCGGGAGCGGCCTGCCGTTGATCGTCACCTCCGCCGCCGCACGCACGTCGCCGAGGTCGAGCGTCCACTCGCGCCCGGCGAGCTGGGCTCTCGTCAGCTCCAGCGTGCGCGTGTAGACGGCGCTGCCGGAATGCCGCGGCGCGAGGTCGGTCCAGCTGCCGAGCGGGCGCTCGGCGTCGATGCCGGCGCTCGTCTCGATCCGGAGCCGCCAGTCGCCGTCGAGCGCGACCGGCGTCAGCGGATCGGTGAGCGTCGTGCCGCCGCGGTACGCGCGGGCGCGATCGCGTGCGACGACGGCGAGCGGTCCGGGGCGCGTCGCGAGCACGGTCGCGCGCAGCCCGCGCCGGTCGGCGTCGAGCCGCTCGACGGTCGCGCCCGGGGAGACGGCGACGGCGTGCGGATCCTCGTCGCGACCGGCGTGCCCGCCGAACGTCACGCCGACGACCTCGTGCGGCTCCAGCGACAGCGGGATCTCCGTGCCGTCGGCGTCGTCGCGGTAGGTCGTCGCGGGCGCAACCGCTCCCGTCGCGGGGTCCCACAGCGTGGGCGCGCCCCGCAGCGGGAAGCGAGCGCTCGTCGCGATCGTCGTGCTGCCCTCGTTGACGACCATGAAGCCGCTGCGGCGGCCGTCGCGCAGCCGCAGCACGCGCACGCTGTCGGACGCGGGCGTCAGCGTCGCGGCGGCGTAGCCGCGGTCGGCGGCCGCGCGACCGGCGCGCGACCCGTCGGCCACGGTCACGAGGCGGCCGGCCAGGCGGGCCCACACCTGGCGCAGCTCGGCGTCGCGGCCGTCGACCTCCTGCAGCGGCAGCGGGCCGGCCGCGATCAGCGTGCCGCCACCGCGGGCGAACCGCTCGAGCGTCAGCGCCGCGGCGAGCGACAGCTGCGGCGTCTCGGGCAGCACGACCGCCTCGTAGCGCATGCGACCGACCTCCAGCGCGCCGCGCCGCACGACGGCATGGGCGCGCAGGACCGGGTCGCGGGTGAGCGCGCCCTCGTCGAGCAGGTCGAAATCGACCTGCTCGTCCTCGAGCGCGTGCACGGCGAGCTTGAACGCGCCGTCGATCGCGTCCGCGTCGGGTGTGCCCTGGCCGGCCTCGGCGGCCCGCTGGGGCTGCAGCAGCGCGGTCTGCGCGATCGCCTCGTTGCGGCCCAGCTCCATCACTCGGCCGATCCAGTCGTTCAACGGCCGCGCCAGCCTCCACCACGGGTTGGCGCCGTTGTACGGCGGCGGGTACGGGACGGTCGTCTGCTCGGAGAAGGCCGCGTGCAGGAGCGTGAAGTTGACGCCGCGCGCCGCGAACGCGCCCGTCACGTCGCGGGTGTCTCCGGGCGTGACGTGCCAGCCGAAGGCGCCCATCGCCTCGTTGTAGACCTGCGGCAGGCCGAGCTGGTGCGCGGCGCTCGCCGGCCAGCGCGGCAGCAACCGCTGATCGCCCCGCTGGAAGTGGTCGTAGATGACGTCGGTGCCCGGGATCTGCGCCCACTGGTTGAGCGCGTTGAGGTTGCCGCTGCTTCTGATCTGCTCCGCCGGCCCGTACTCGTCCCACAGCGGGTTGGAGATGTACTGGACGCCGAGGTCCTCCATATATCTGTGCTGCTGCTTGTAGTACGCCTCCGTGAAGCGGTCGGAGACCGTGCGCCAGAAGCGGCCCTGCACGCGCTGGCCGTTGCGGCCGAAGCCGCTGCCCTGCTGCAGCGCGCTGAGCGCCTGCGCCGGGTTGGTGCCGTGCCTGCGCAGCGCGCGTTCCAGCGTCGGGGACCACGGCGTCGCGTTGAAGTGCGCGTCCGCGGAGGGGAGGAACGGCTCGTCGTCGGCGAAGCCGCGCAGAACGGTTCCGAAGGCCCACGGGAAGCGGCGGTGGTACTCGCCGACGACGACGTCGAGGAAGCGGCCGACGGCCTCCTCGTCGAGCGTGTCGAGGTAGTAGCGGCGGAAGTTGGAGTCGTCGATCAGTCGCTGCACGAGGAACGTGTCGATCCGCCATCTGCCGGCGGGTGCCTCCCAGCTGCGGCCCTCGCGGGCGAGGCTGGTGAGGTCGACGACGGCGTTCGCGTCGTTCGCGCGCGGGCCGTCGGCCGGGCGCGCGGCGAGCGCGGCGAGTCTGTCGATCGGCGCGTCGAGCTCGAAGCGGCCGAGCGCGACCTCGTCGTCGAAGGTCTCGTCGAGCAGCGTGCTGCCGTCGGCGGCGACGATGTGCAGGTCGTCGCGCAGCGAGCGCTGCGTCGCGACGGCGCGCACGCCGACCCGGCCGCGCGGGAAGGTCGCGTCGCGGACCGTCGCGACGACGGTGCCGTCGAGGCTCGCGGTCAGTTCGTCACCGTCGACCTGGATGCGCACTCTGTGCTCGGCGCCGGTGTCGAAGCCGGGGAGCGTGCCGCCGTCGTGCAGCAGTGAGAAGCTGCCGTCGCGCTGGCGCCAGACGTCGACGCCGCCGTCCTCGCCGAGGTCGACGAGGTAGCCGTTTCTGGCGTCGGGCGAGCGCACCACCGTGCCGGTGGCGCCGCTCTGCATCCGCACCGTCGTCGTGACGGTGTAGTCCTGCCAGTCGGCGCCGTCGCGCAGCAGCGTGACGCCGGCGCGGGACGCGGCGTCGACGACGAGCCGGCCGCCGGAGACCGACAGTCCGGTCGCGAGCAGCTGTCTGACGTCGACCTGGCGGCCGCCCTCGACGACCGTCGTGCCGGCGGCCGCGGCCCCCTGCATCCGCAGGTCGGGACGTGGCTCGTACGTTCTGCCACCGAGTCTGCCGCCATTGACGACGATGCCGGCGCCGCGTCCGCTGGGGAAGATGTCGTCGTTGAACAGCCACACGTGCATGCCCGTGCGCTGGGCCTCTCTGAGCGTGTGCTCGATCAGCGCGAACCACTCCTCGGTGAAGAAGCCCGGCCGCAGGTTCGGCGTGTCGTAGGGGAAGACCAGCACCTCGTCGACGCCCTGCGCGCGCAGCTCCGCGAGCTGGCTGTCGATCAGCGCCGGGGTCACGGTCCCGTTCCAGAACCACAGGACCGCCGGTCGGCTGTCGCTCCGCGGCTGCGCGAACTGCGCGCGGTCGAATGCGTGCACGCTCGCCGCGCTGATGAGCCCAAGCCCGAGCACGGCGAAACAGAGCGCCAAGAAGCGCTGTTTCATGGTTGTCTCCCTCCAAAGAACAACGAAAGCAACCATGAACCTACATGAACGCCCACGCGCCTGGTGGACAATGTGGTGCCGTCGCGTCTCGACGACGCCTCAGATCCAGCTCACGCACGCCGGCGCGCGCGCTGTGTGAGCCGCGCGCGCCGGATCGTGCGCGATCAGCTGCGGATCAGCGGACCGCGACCTTCGCGGCGACCGTCTTGCCGCCCTGCGCGAAGCGCAGCTGGTAGCTGCCGCGTGCGACCTTGCGGGTCGCTCTGAGGCCGCCGAGGCGGCCCTTCGCGTAGGTGCGACCGCTTCTGACCAGCCGCGCTCTCGCCTTCGCCGAGGTGGCGCGGGCGCCGTAGGTCACCGAGCAGGTGATTCTCTGCGACGAGCTGGAGCCCGTGATCTTGCACGTGACGAGGGCGTCGCGGCCGTTGAGGCCTCTCTCGCCCTTGTCGCCCTTGGCGCCGGTCGCGCCGGCGGCGCCGACCGGACCGACCGGCCCGATGGCGCCGTCTCTGCCGTCGACGCCGTTGGTGCCGTTCGTGCCGTTCGTGCCGGCGGGACCGGCGGCGCCGGCATCACCCTTGTCGCCCTTCTCACCCGGGTCGCCCTTGTCGCCCTTGGGACCCTGGCCGGGCGTGCCCGTGCCGCCGTCAGCGACGTTGACGAGGATGCCGGCCGAACTGGACGCGGCGAATCTCGTCGGGTCGAGCGGCTGGAAGGCCGCCGTCAGCGCGTGGCCGCCGACGCCGAGGACCGAGGTGCGGAAGCTGGCGATGCCGTCCTCCAGCTCGACCGGCTCGCCGAGCGCGCTGCCGCCATCGAGGAACTGCACGCTGCCGACCGCTCTGTGCGAGACGCGCGCCTCGAGCACGACCTGCTCGCCGCTGCCGATCGACGTCTTGTTGGCGCCGAGCGACGTTCTCGTGCCGCGGGCCTCGGCCTGGTCGAGCGGGTCCGTCTCGGGATCTCTGTCGAGGTCGGTGACCGTCTTGGAGACGTCCCAGCCGTCGCCGGGCTTGTCGACGCGGTAGCCGTCGAAGAACTTGCCGTTGGCCAGGCGCGCCTGGTAGGTCAGCGAGTTCTGCTTGACGTCGATCAGCTGGTAGAGCTGGATGTACTGCGCCGCGATGCGCCGTCTCGCGCCGTTGTCGCTCCAGTTCAGCCCGGCGTTGAGGTCGTACATCTTGCCGCCGGAGACGGAGATCGAGTAGACCGCGCCGTGCGACTTGGTCGGGTCGGTCGTGTCGTCATCCTTGATCTGGTTGCCACGGTTGTAGACGTGGTCATGGCCCTGCAGGACGAGGTCGACCTTGTATCTGTCGATCAGCGGGTTCCAGTTGTCGCGCACGACCTGGTTGTTGCGCGAGCTGGTGCCGGCGTAGACCGGGTGGTGGAAGGTGACGACCGTCCACTTCGGGCGGTTGGGATCGCTCAGGATCGCCTCGAACCACTGCGTCTGCGCGGCCAGCACGTCGTTCTGGACGGGGCCGTTCTGGAGCGGGTTGGAGTCGAGCGAGATGTAGCGGACGCCCTGGTAGTCGACGTAGTACGCGCTCTGCTTGACCGCTTCCAGCACATTCCCGTCAGCAGCTCTCGGGCCGTTGGCGGGGAACGGGAACTGCGGCTTCCAGAAGGAAGTGATCGCCGTCGAGCTGTTGTACTCGTGGTTGCCCGGCGTCGCCAGCACGTTGCGCGTCTGGTTGTTGTAGCCGGCCGCGCCGTACCACTCGCCCCATTCCTTCTCCTGGATCTGGAGATTGGCGTCGCTGACGCCGGTCTGGTTGACGAGGTCGCCGGCGTGGATCATCAGCTTCGCCTTCGGGCGATCGAGGATCGCCTGGTGGAAGACGCGCGGCACGGCCGAGTCGATGTAGTTCTGCGCGTCGCCGAAGTAGACGAACGAGTAGGGCTTCAGCCCCGCCTCGGCGGTCGTGAAGTCTTCCCACGCGGTCCAGTTGGTGACCGGCCAGCCGTTGGGATCGGTGCCGTCGCCGACGCGGTAGGCGTAGCGCGTGCCCGGCTTGAGGTCTCTGAACTCGACCACGTGGTAGCGGTTGAGGTAACCCGTTCTCGGGTCGACCGTGCTCGTCGTCGCGTCGACGGTGACGATTCTGGAGTAGTCGGTGTCGTCGATCGGCGTCAGTCTGTCCATCATCGTGTCGCCGAAGGCGGCCGGCGCCTCGATGATCTGCGCCTTCGGCGTCTCCGCGTTGGAGCGCCAGCTGACGCGCTGGCTGTGCGCCGCGTCGTCGGTCGGGATCAGCGCGACGCGATCGGGGTTCGCCGACGGCGCGTAGCGCTCGATCGCGGGACGCGGGACGTCAGCGGCGACGGCCGAGGCGATGCCACCGGGCACGAGTGCTGCGGCCGGCAGCGCGGTGGCAAGCGCGCATGCCGAGAGCGCCCGCCGGAGCATCCTGCTCGCGGCAAGCGATGAAGCGGGACGTGAAGACGTCACTCGCTCTCCTTATTCATTCAGTGAGGTGAGGGATGTGGCACCGGTCCCACACCGGCGCCGGGCAGGATGGTCGCCGACCGCCGGACCGATCTCGTTACGAGTCGGTGAAGTCCTAGCTGTCTCTGCCGTACGCGATCGGGTCGATCTTGAATTCACCCAATCGCGAATAGACGACGCACATCGCGCTACGGTCACCGTCCTGGGTCCACGAGCGCTCAGTCGGGAGCACCGGGTAGACGTCGAGCCTGTGCGTCCCAGCGCCTGGCTCACCCCACAGGTCGCGGAAAGCGCGCTCGCAGCCGGCAGCCGCCTCGTCGGCGATCGTCGCTCTGTCCCAGCGCTGCTCCTCCAGCGTCATGAAGGTGAAGACCTCGTTCTCGGCGCCGACGCAGCCGACGGTGTTGAGCTGCGGCTCGCCCATCGCCTCGTTGATCGCCGGATCGTGGAAGCAGTCGCCGTTCTCGAACGTCAGCACGCCGGGCTCGTCGGCGTCGATGAAGTGGGCGTCCTTGACGACGTTCGCTGCGGCTGCCGGGGTGGTGTCTTCGCCGGTTGCGATCAACGTCGCCGCCAACACGACCGTCACGGTGACGATCACGGCGGCGAGCAGGAGCGCGAAGCGGCGGCGGGGTGAGAGTGCGGTGGCCATCAGCGCCGCACCCTATGCACGCCGCCGCGCGCAGATTTGACGGAGTTGTGAACCTCAGTCGTCGTCTTCGACGCCGAGGTCCTTGTGCTTGGGCAGCACGAACCACAGCAGCACGAACAGCAGCGCCGCGAGCCCGCCGAAGATCGCCGTCGCGACGGTGCCGAAGAGGATGTCGGCGATCAGCACCATCACGCCGACGAGCGCGATCGCGAGGAAGACGATCCCGCCGATCGCCAGCCTGTTGGAGATCATCACGAGCTCGCGCTTGCGTCTGGCGCGGAAGTTGAGGCGGTGGTAGGCGGTCGGCGCGATCATCAGCGCGATCGCGATCAGCGCGCAGCAGAGCGTCGCGAAGTAGACGTCGCGCTGAAACGCCGTCACCTGCTCCCAGCGCGACTGGAACGGGACCGCCAGCAGGAAGGCGAACAGGACCTGCACGCCCGGCAGCGCGACGCGCAGCTCGTTGAGCAGTTCCAGCAGGTTGCGGTCGAGCCGCTCCTTCTCCGTCTCGCGGCGTTCTTCGTCCACCGCCCCACCCTACCCCGATCCCCGCGACCCCTCTCAGGGTCAGCTCCGGGTCATGCCGGATTGCCGACGGCGGCCGATCGGGCGAAAGTGCTGACAGCTTCCGAACGAGGACCCGCCGATGAACTCCGACGCCCCCACCGCCACCCCGACCGCGCTGCGCCGCAGCTCCCAGGACCGCGTCCTGCTCGGCGTCTGCGCCGGCCTGGCGCAGACGCTCGAGCTGCGGCCTCTGCTGGTGCGGATCGGCGCCATCCTGTTCGGCGCGCTCGCCTTCCCGCTGCTGGTGATCGCCTATGCAGCGGTCGCGCTGATCGTGCCGCGCGACGACGGGCGGGTCCTGCTCGGCGGCGAGCCGCACGACGGCCGCGAGCAGCTGCTCGGCTGGAGCACGGTGCTGTTCGCCGGCGTCCTGCTGATGGCGTCGGGCCTGGAGCCCGAGCAGCTCGTGTGGCCCGCGCTCGACCGCGGCGGGCTCGTGCTGGCGGCGTTCGGGATCGCCGCGCTGGTGATCCGCGAAGGGCGTGCTGCAGCGGCGGCGCCGGCCGTCCCCGGGGCGAGCGCCCCGGGGGCGCCGCCCGCCGCGCCGGCGCCGCCCGCGCCCACCCCCACCGCCTCCACCCATGCCGACGTCGAGAGCACCGCGACGACCGTCGTGCACGAGGTCCCGGTACCGTCGAGACGTGGCCCCGCGCGACTCATCGCCCGCCTCAGACGCGGTGACTGACGCGGTCGCGCCGCCGGCCGCGCCGCGCACGCTCGCCCGCGCGGGCGAGCAGCGGGTGCTGCTCGGCGTCTGCGGCGGCCTCGGGCAGGCGCTCGGCGTCGACCCGATCGTCGTGCGGCTCGCCTTCGCGCTCGCGACCGCCGCCGGCGGCATCGGCATCGCCGTCTACCTCGCCGCCGCGCTGCTGCTGCCCGGCCCGCCCGCCGACAGCCCGCGGCGCCCGTACCGTGCCCGCGCGCAGGAGGCGGCCGGGCTGCTGATGCTGATCCTGGTCGGTGCCGCGGTGCTGTCGGGGACCGGCTTCCTGCTGCCGCTCGACCTGCTCGGCCCCGGCGTGCTGCTGCTCGGCGGCCTCGCGCTGATCTGGCGCCAGGCCTCGCCCGACACGCTGCCGACCGCGCCGCAGGGAGCCGACGCGGCGCGCACGCTGCTGGGGCTGATGCTGCTCGGCGGCGGCGCGCTGCTGCTGCTGCGCGTCGGCGCCGACGCGACCGTGCTCGCCGCCGGCCTCGCCGCCTCCGCCGCGGCCGCCGGGATCGGGCTGCTGGTCGGCCCGCGGCTGCGCCGCGCGCGTGTGCTCGCGGAGGCCGAGCGGCGCGAGCGTGTCCGCACCGAGGAGCGCGAGCGCGTCGCCGAGCGGCTGCACGACTCGGTCCTGCAGACGCTGGCGCTGATCCAGCGCGAGCCGGACGCGCGCCGCGCCCAGCTGCTCGCGCGTCAGCAGGAGCGCGAGCTGCGCGCCTGGCTGTACGGCGGCGAGGACGCCGACGCGCCGGAGACCTTCGCCGCCGCCCTCCGTCACGCGGCCGACGAGGTCGAGGTCAACTACGGCGTCGGCGTCGCGCTCGTGCAGCCACGCGACGCGCCGCTCGACGAGGATCTCGCGGCGCTCGTCGCGGCCGCGCGCGAGGCGATCACCAACGCCGCCAAGCATGCCGGCGTGAGCGAGATCTCGGTGCTCGCGCGCGTCTCCGAGCAGGAGGCGTCGGTCTTCGTGCGCGACCGTGGCAGCGGCTTCGAGCGGACGCTCGTGGCGCCCGACCGGCGCGGCCTGCGCGAGTCGGTCGAGGCGCGCATGGCCCGCCATCGCGGGCATGCGACGATCCACAGCGTGATCGGCGAGGGCACCGAGGTCGAGCTGACGCTGCCGCGCACACGCGAGGGCGGTCGCTCGTGAACGCGCCGCGCACACGACCGAGCGGTCGCCGGTGAACCGCCCGCTGCGCCGCGTCGTGCTCGTCGACGACCACGCGATCTTCCGCGCCGGTCTGAAGGCGGGACTCGATGCGACCGTCGAGGTCGCCGGCGAGGCCGGGACGGTCGAGCAGGCGGTCGGCCTGATCCGCGCGCTCGACCCCGACGTCGTGCTGCTCGACGTGCACCTGCCCGACGGCGGCGGCCAAGCCGTGATCCCGGCCGTCCACGCCGAGCGGCCCGGCGTGCGCTTCCTGGCGCTGTCGGTCTCCGACGCGGCCGAGGACGTCGTCGCGGTGATCCGTGCCGGCGCGCGCGGCTATGTGACGAAGTCGATCTCGCCGGAGGAGCTGCTCGACGCGATCCACCGCATCGCGGACGGCGACGCCGTCTTCTCGCCGTGGCTCGCCGGCTTCGTGCTCGACGCGTTCGGCGGCGGTGGCGCGGCCGGCGACGGCGTCGCGACGACCGGTCCCGCCGCCGACCCGGAGCTCGACCAGCTGACGGCGCGCGAGCAGGACGTGCTGCTGCTGATCGCCCGCGGCTATCTCTACAAGGAGATCGGGGTCAGACTCCACATCTCCGTCAAGACGGTCGAGTCGCACGTCTCCAACGTGCTGCGCAAGCTGCAGCTGTCCAACCGCGCCGAGCTGACCCGTTGGGCAGCTCAGCGGCGGATGATCTGAGCGGCTACGCCGAGGCGGCGCGCTTGCGGCGGCGCAGCAGCAGCCACGCGGCGCCGCCGACGATCAGCAGCACGACGGCGATTCTCAGCGGCAGCCCGTAGTCCTCGACGACTCTGGTGACGTCCTCCCAGTTGGCGCCGAGCTGCTTGCCGGCGAAGACGAGGATGCAGTTCCAGATCAGCGAGCCGATCGTCGTCAGCACGATGAAGCGGACGAGGCCCATCCGCATCATGCCAGCCGGGATCGAGACGAGCGAGCGAGCGATCGGGATCACGCGCGCGACCAGCACGACCCAGTCGCCCCAGCGGTCGAACCAGTCCTCGGCTCTGTCGAGGTCGGCGGCGCTGACGCGCAGCACCTTCCCCCACCGCAGCGTCAGCGGCCGGCCGCCGTAGAGGCCGATCGCGTACAGGATCAGCGCACCCGCGAGCGAGCCGAGGGTCGCCGCCAACACGACCAGCAGGAAGTTCAGCTCCCCGGCGTCGACCTCGAATCCGGCGAGCGGGAGGACGACCTCGGAGGGGATCGGCGGGAAGACGTTCTCCGCGACCATCGCGGCGAAGATGCCGGGATATCCGGCGGTCGTGACGGCATCCCGTGCGACCTCGGTGACTTTGTCGAGCACTCCCCGAGGCTATCGATCCCTGCACCAGAAAGGTCGCACGCAGACCTCGTGGAAGCCGGCGCCGAGCAGGTTGCGGTAGGAGACGTCGCGCTGGCCGCTGCCGCGCTCGCCGGTCTCCGCGACGAGCAGCCGCAGCCGGCGCCGGCGCGCCATCTCGATCCGCGCCGCCAGCAGCGCCGCCTGCGCGCCCTGGCCGCGCGCGGCCGGATCGGTCGCGCCCCACGTGACCCAGCCGGCGCCGCCGGCGACGTACAGCGAGCCGGTCGCGACGAGCCGCTCGCCGGCGTAGGCGCCGAGGCACTCCCAGCCCGGACGGCAGGCGATCGCGCCCAGCCATGGCGCCAGCCCGGCCGGCAGCTCGAAGGCGCGGGCGAGCAGCTCGCCGAGCCGCAGCCGGTCGTGCAGCGGCACGCGCTGGATCTCGAACGGGCAGTCGCCGCGCAGCGGCAGCGGCGCGTCGACGGCGCGCGCGAACTTCATCCACGCGACGTCGCGCCGCCAGCCGCGCGCGTGCAGCTGCCGCTCGGCCGGCGCGCCCTCCGCGACCGCCGCCAGCGCCGGCAGGCCGCGCACGGCGAAGAAGCGCTCGATCGCGTCGAGCGTCCGCGGTGCGAGCGGCCTGACCGGGTCGATCCCGAGCGCGTGGTTGACGACGCGGCGGCCCGGCTGGTCGGCGACGGTCAGGCAGTGGATCCCGCCGGGCAGCGTCGCGTCGGCGACGCCGTAGCGCTCGGCGACGACCGGCGGAACCGCCGACCACTGGTCGCGGTAGCCGGCGATCTCGACCGCCTCCAGCTCGCGCATCGGCAGCGCCGGCGAGAGGCCGCCGGCGACGATCGCATCCGCGAGCGCGCTCATGGGACGAGCAGGTAGAAGCGCCACAGGTCGTGCTCGATCCCATCGAGCACCTGCACGCTGGTGAAGCCGGCGTCGGTCGCGTAGCGCGCCATCGTCGCCGGCCGCATCACCGTCCCGGTCGCGGCCGCGTGCTCGTGCTCGCGGCCGGTCGGGAGGCAGAACAGCACGCTGTAGGCGTAGAAGAGCCGCTCCAGCTCGTCGCCCGGCGCGGCGAACTCGTGCGCGGTCTTCTCGTCGGCGACCAGCAGCACGCCGCCGGGCGCGAGCAGCCGCCGCGCCGCGGCGAGCACGTCGACCGGGTCGGCCATGTCGTGGACGGCTTCGAAGATCGTCACGAGGTCATACGGCTCGGGCGCGTCGAGCTGCTCGCCGGCGCGGGCGCGGAAGCGGACCTGCGGCTCGACGCCGCTGCCGCGCAGGTTCGCGCGCGCGAGCGCGATCGAGGGCGCGTCGGCGTCATAGCCGTCAACGGTCGCACGCGGGTAGGCGCGCGCGAGCGCGATCGTCGACCAGCCGCCGCCGCAGGCGACGTCGGCGATCCGGCCGCCGCGCTCGGAGAGCGCCTTGTGCAGGTCGGGGAGCGCCGCGATCCAGGCGGCGAGCTGATGCTCGAACAGCGGGCGGTTGGCCTCCGCCTGCGCCTCACGGAAGAGCGGATAGACGTCGTAGGGGATGCCGGCGCCGGTGCGGAACGCCTCGATCAGGCGGTCGAGCGGCTGCACGACGGCGACGAGCATCTGCGTCAGCGCGCCCGCGGCCGCGAGGCTGGTCGGGTCGAGCAGCACCTCGGCGTGGGCCGGCGGCAGTGCGAAGCGGCGCTCGTGCGGGTCAGCGGAGTTCTGCACGACCGTGACGATCGCCGCGCTCGCCTGCTGCTCCAGCCACTCGCGCACGTAGCGGGCGTCGGTCTCGGTGCGGCCAGCCAGGTCGGCCGCGGTCTGCGGGCCGTTGTCGTGCAGCGCGGCGTAGAGGCCGAGCGCGCGGCCGAGGTGGATCGTCGTCGCCTCCATGCCGGCGAGCGCGAGCGCGGTGACGCGCTCGGCGAAGGCGGGTGCGGTGGGGATGAGGCTGTGGGGCGCGGCGGGGGTGGGCGCGGCGGGGGTGGGCGCTGACGCGCTGGGTGCGGCGGGGCTCGGCGCGGCGGCGCTGGCGAGTGGTGCGACGGCGGTCATCTCGGCCTTCCTCCTGGTCGTCGGGGCGCTGCGGTTCGGCACAGCGTCGGCGAGCTCCGTCTGCGAACCGTCTTGCGTTCGTCTGCGACCGCTCTACGATCCGCTTTACGGTGCTCGAGATCGCTCTGCTCGACGGGCTGCGGCTGCGTGCCAGGGGGCATGAGCTGCCATTGCCCGCGAACCGCCCGGCGCGGGCGCTGCTGGTGTGGCTGGCGCTGCATCCCGGCGTCCACAGCCGCTCCCGCGTGGCCGGGACGCTGCGACCCGAGCGGGGCGAGGAGGCGGCGCGCCAGGGGCTGCGTCAGGATCTGTGGACGCTGCGCCGCTCGCTCGGCCCGGCGGCGGAGGCGCTGATCGCACGGCGCGAGGAGGTCGGGCTCGAGGGGGCCTCCGTCGACGCGATCCTGCTGCGCGGCCAGGCTGAAGGTGGCGACGCTCAGGCGGCCGCACGGCTGGCGACCTCGACGTTGGCGCCCGGGCTCGACGACGAATGGCTGGTCGCGCTGCGCGCGAGCGCCGCGGACGAGCTGGCACAGCTGTGCGGCCGTCGCGCCGATGCCGCGGAGGCGGCCGGCGACCGCGCCGGCGCGCTGCCGTGGTGCCGCACGCGAGCGGCGTTGGAGCCGCTGTCGGAGAGCGCGCAGGCGCAGCTGATCCGGCTGCTCGCGGCCGGCGGCGACCGGGCCGCCGCGCTGGCGCTGGCCGGCGAGCTGCGCGCCCGCCTGAGCGAGCAGCTCGGCGTCACCCCGTCAGCCGCCACCCGCGCGCTCGTCGACCAGGTGCTCGCCGACGAGGCGCCGCACGCCGCGCAAGCCGGACCGGACGGTGCGCAAAGCGCGCCGCACTCTGCGTCAGACGAACCGCACTCTGCGCAAGCCGCGCCCGCGGATGACCCGCCGCCGATCGCGCGGCCGGCGCTGCCGCTGCCGCCGCCGCTGGCGCTGGGACGCAGCGGCGGGGCGGCGCTGGTGGGGCGCGACGGGCAGCTCGCCGCGCTGCGCCATGCGTGGGCGAGCGCGAGCGACGGCGGCGCGCCGCGGATCGTGCTGCTGCCAGGCGAGGCCGGGATCGGCAAGACGCGGCTGACGGCCGAGCTGGCGCGCACGCCCCATGCTGACGGCGGGCTCGTCCTCTACGGCCGCTGCGATGAGGAGCGGATCGGCGCCTACCAGCCGCTCGTCGAGGCGCTCGACCGCGCGCTCGCGACCGGCGCGCTCACGGCCGACCTGCTGCCGTCGGCGCGACGCGAGCAGCTGGCGCGGGTGCTGCCGAGCATCGTCGCCGCGCCTGTCGCGGGGGCCGCCGCTGCCGCCAGCTCGAGTGGCTTCGTCGCAGCCGGCAGCAGCTCAGGCGGCATCGTCGCGAGCAGCACCGGCGCGACGGCGACGGGCGGACCGAGCGCGTTCTCCGCCGACGGCGAGACGCGGCGTGCGCCGGCTGACGGCGAGGACCGGCTGCACCTGTTCGAGGCGTTCGCCGCCGGGCTGCGCGCCGCGGCCTCCGTCAGCCCCGCGCTGCTCGTGCTCGACGACCTGCACTGGGCCGATCGACCGACCGCCGCGCTGGCGCTCCACCTCGCCCGCGCGCTGGAAGGGACGCCGTTGCTGATCGTGCTCGCCTATCGCGACACCGCGCTCACCGACGCCGACCATCCGCTCGCGCCGCTCCGAGCCGAGCTGCGCCGCCGCGACGACGCGTTGGAGCTGCCGCTGGGACCGCTCAGCGCCGAGGCGCTCGGCGCGCTCACGCCGGATGCCGAGATCGCGCGCACCGTGCACCGCCGCAGCGGTGGCAACGCGCTCTTCGCGATCGAGCTGCTGCGCGACCTCGCCGAGCGCGACGGCGACGGTGCGGGCCACGCGAGCGATGCTGTGCCGCTCGCCGTCCATGACGTGATCCTCCAGCGCGTCGCGCGACTCGGCGACGACGCCGGCGAGCTGCTGCGAGCCGCGGCGGTCGCCGGCCAGCGCTTCTCGCTCGCCGACGTCGAGGCGCTCTGCGACCTCGACGAGGGCCGCCTGCTGACTGCGCTGGAGACCGCGCTCGCCGCGCGGCTGCTGCGCGAGCTGGACGAGCGCTCCTACGCCTCCGGCCCAGCCTACGCCTTCGCCCACGCGCTCGTCTGCGACGCGCTCGCGCAGGGCATCAGCGCCGCGCGGCGGACGCGGCTGCAGCTCGCCCTCGGCCACTCGCTCGCCCAGCGCGGCGCGCCCGCCGGCGCCGTCGCGCGGCGGCTGCTGGCCGCCGCCCCG
>NZ_JAWSTH010000010.1:0-97400 GCF_033542075.1 Conexibacter stalactiti | reverse complement strand
CGGGCGGCGCGGAGCCGCCCGGCAGCGGCGCGGCCGGGGCGGCCGGCGGCGCAAGCGGGGCGGCGACCTGCGCCGGTCCTTGCGCGAGTCCGCCGAGCGCGGCGCCGCAGTGGGCGCAGAAGCGGTCGCTGCTGCCGTAGATCGAGAAGCAGCGCGGACAGCTGCCGCCGATGCCGGGAAGGCGCACGTCGCGCACGTCGCGGCGCTCCTCCAGCGCCGTCTCCAGCGCGTGCAGCTCGTCGTCGCACGCGCGGATCTGGTCGACCTTCTGCGCGACCAGGTCGTCGCGCTTGCGCTCGAAGCGGCGCAGGTCGAAGGCGAGGCCGCCGAGGTCGCGCACCTGCAGCTCGCGCAGCCTGCGCAGGTAGCGCAGGCGACGGCGCATGCGGCCGCGCTCGCGGAAGCCCGGTCTGCGCTCGACCGGCTGTTCGGGCGCGCTCTCCGCGGTGGCGGGCGTGGCGCCCTCGGCCCCAGCGTCACCGGCTCTCGCGGCGTCGCCCGCGGCGCCGGCGGGCTGCTCGCTCGTCGTCGCGACGTCGGTGCCGGGCAGCTGCTGCTGGCCGGGGATCACGGCAACGCTCTGCGGCTCGGAGCCGGCCTCGGCGGCGCTCAGCGGCGTGGCGGCGTCGGGCGCCAGCGCCGGCTGGGCCTCGGTCGGCTGCTCGGCGAGTGGGAAGAGCGCGGTCGGCTGCTCGACGGGCGTGAAGGCGGTCGTCTCACCCGCGGTGGCCGCGGACGCGGCAGCGTCACCGGGCGCGGGCGCCGCGGCCGTCTCACCGGCCGCGGGCGCAGCGTCGACCGGCGGCAGCCCCGCCTGCTCGGCCGTCGCGCCGATGAAGCGCTTCGTCGGCGCGGTCGCCTCGGACGCGCCCGGCCCCTCGGCCGGGGTCGCGGCGCTCTCGCCGCCGGGCACGGCGGGTGCGGTCACGTCGGAGTCGCCGCCACGGCGGCGTGCGATGCGTTGGAACAGTCCACTCATCGGTCGGAGGGCGCCGCGTTCAGTACCTCAGCAGCGCCGCGGCGGCGAGTATACCCACGGCCCCGGGTCGCTCCCGCCGCCTCCTCCGCCAACGCCCGCCAGGCGACCGCGACGCGGCGCGCCATGCGGTCGGCGGAGAACAGCTCCGCCCGCGCCCGCCCGGCGATGCGCGGGGCGGCGGCGGCGAGGTGCGGTGCCAGCGCGGCGCGCCAGACGGCGGCGTCGTACGGCCCGCAGTGGGCGCCGTCGACCCCGTCGAGCGCCTGCGGCGCGATCCCGACGTCGGTCGCGAGGACCGGCACGTCGCAGGCGAGCGCCTCCAGCACGGCCAGCCCGAGCCCCTCCCGCTCGGAGGGGATCACGACGGCGTCGGCGGCGTTGACCCACAACGGCACCTCGTCGGGCGGCACGTCGACGAGCGTCAGCAGCGTCGCCTCGCCGGCAATCTCGCGGGCGCGGTCGACGCGCTTCTCCGGGCGCGCCGGGTCGGCGGGGAAGAGCAGGTAGCGGCCGTCCGGTTCGAGCCCCAGCGTCGCGCGCGCCTCGGCGCGCGGGAGCGGCCGGAAGCGGCCGGTGTCGACGCCGCACGGCAGCACGGCGACGCGCCGCCGCGCGCCGGCGCCGGGGATCAGCTCGGCGAGCGAGGCGGAGACGGTCGCGGCAAGCGTCACCAGCGGTACGACGGCGCGGCTGAGACGGCCGGAGCGCGGATGGGCGAGGTCGGTGCCGTGGAACGTGACGACGTGCGGGGCGCCGCGCAGCGCCAGCGCCGGCCAGGCGGTCAGGCCGAAATGGGCGTGGATGACGTCGAAGCGCTCGCCGCGGAAGCGGCGTCGCAGCTCCCGCGCCGCGCGCGGATAGGAGCGCAGCCCGGGCGGGAAGGCGAACAGCTCGACCTCGATCCCGTCGATCCGCCGCAGCGCCTCGACCTGGTCCTGCACGAAGCGGCCCAGCGCAGGGCGACCCGGCGACGGATACATGTTCGTCACGACAAGCGCACGCATTGGCTACGGCAGCGTAGAGGTGCGCGTCTTTTGTCGCAGACGCGTCTCGATCCTCCACAGCTCGGTCCGCAGACTCGACGGGCATCGTCGAGCGAACGGGAGGACACGGTGATCTACCGGCTGATGGGGCTGTTGCACGTGCGGGTGACGGTGGCGCTGCGGAGTGAGCGGCTGCTGCTCCTGCGCCGCGGCGAACAGGGGCAGGGGACGGTCGAGTACGTCGCGCTGATCCTGCTCGTCGCGGCGTTGCTGGCGGGTGTGGTGGCGGCGACGAAGGGGTCGAGATTCGGGGACGGCGGGATAGCGAGAGCGATCGTCGAGAAGATCAGAGGCGCGGTCAGCGGACTCAAATGAGCCGGCCGGGCGGCGGGCGCGCGGCGCGGCCGCCGCCGGGTGGTGTGGGTTGGGACGCCGCCCGCCTGCCGTCGGCAGCGCGGGCGCCGGCCGCCGCCTCTGGCACCATGGATCGATGGCTTCCGAACGCAGCTACGGGCGCGCGCCGGCGCAGCTGCGTCCCGTCACGATCGAACCGGACTTCGTCCGCAGCGCCACCGGCTCGGCGCTGATCTCGGCCGGCGAGACGCGCGTGATCTGCACCGCCTCGGTCGAGGAGAGCGTGCCGCGCTGGATGGTCGGCCGCGGTACCGGCTGGCTGACCGCCGAGTACGCGATGCTGCCCGCCTCGACCGGCCGGCGCAAGGCGCGCGACGTGACACAGGGGAAGGTCGATGGGCGCAGCGTCGAGATCCAGCGCCTGATCGGCCGCTCGCTGCGCGGTGTCGTCGACTTCGCAGGTCTCGGCGAGCGCACCGTGTATATCGACTGCGACGTCCTGCAGGCCGACGGTGGCACTCGCTGCGCGGCGATCACGGGCGGTTTCGTCGCGCTGCGGCGGGCGCTCGACCGGCTCGTCGCCGAGGGCGCGCTGGAGCGGCTGCCGCTGACCGGCTCGGTCGCCGCCGTCTCCGCCGGTGTCGTCGGCGGCGTGCCGCTGCTCGACCTCGACTATCCCGAGGACGCGGCGGCCGAGGTCGACGCCAACGTCGTGATGACCGGTGACGGCGGCCTCGTCGAGGTGCAGGCGACGGCGGAGCGGATGCCGCTCTCGCGCGCCCACCTGGACGAGCTGCTGGCGCTCGCGGAGCAGGGGATCGAACAGCTGCGCGCGGCGCAGCAGGAGGCGGTGGAGGCATGAGCGCAGACGAGCCCGAGCGCGTGGCGGCCGGCGAGCCGGCGGCAGCGGCCGGCGGCGCGCCGCTGCGGCTGATCCTCTCGACGCGCAACGACCACAAGCTGCGCGAGTTCGCACGGCTGACCGGCGGCCGCCTCGCGGTCGATCCGCTGCCCGACGAGGTCGTGCTGCCGCCCGAGGACGGCTCGACCTTCGCCGAGAACGCGCTCGGCAAGGCGCGCGCCGCCGCGGAGGCGACCGGGCGCGCCGCGATCGCCGACGACTCCGGGATCGAGGCCGAGGCGCTCGGCGGCCGGCCCGGGATCTACTCCGCGCGCTACGCCGGCCCCGATGCGAGCGACGGCGAGAACCTCGCGAAGCTGCTGCGCGAGGCGCCGGCCGGCAGTGCGCTCGCGTACGTCTGCGCGATCGCCTACGTCGATCCGGTCGGCGGGGGAGAGCACGTCGTCGAGGGGCGCTGCACCGGCACGCTCGCCGCGCAGCCCAGCGGCGCCGGCGGCTTCGGCTACGACCCCGCCTTCGTGCCCGACGACGAGCTGCCCGGCGGCGCGCCAGGGCGGACCATGGCGGAGCTGGGCGACGCCGAGAAGGACTCGATCAGCCACCGCGGCCGCGCGCTGCGGGCGCTGGTGGAGTGGCTCGACCGCTGAGGCGCTCGCGCGCGGCGCCGCGGCCGCGTGATGGCCGTCAGCGCAGGTTGATCGCGGCCGAGCAGGCGATCGCGAAGACGACCGCGGCGTAGCCGACGTAGCCGCTCAGCAATGTGATCAGCGCCGTCACGAGGCAGACCGCGACCGTGACGATCCACGCGATCCGCTCGAGCGGGACTGCCGTATCCTCGGGCTCTGGCATGCCCGCCATTCTGACGCCTGCGCTCGCGCTCCGCCACCTGCGCCAGCTTTCGACCGACGTGCGCGCCGCGGCGGTGCTTGCCGCGGACGGCCGCGTGCTCGCCGTCGACGGCGCTGCCGAGGCCGCGCTCGGCGAGCATGCGCGGGCGCTTGCCGGACTGGTCGAGCCCGGCGGCGAGCTGCTCGTCCGTCTCGATCGCAACGGCGACCACGCCGGCAGCGCGCTCGCCATCCGCGCGCCTGCGCCCGGCGACGACGCCGCGCCGGGCACGCTCGCCGTCTCGACGCTCGTCCTCGCTGTCGGCCCGCATGCACTCCTGGCGCTGCTGCGCCACGACGCTGCGGTCCTGCTGGGCGACCTCGGCGCGGAGCACGTGCACGACCTCTCGGAGCACCCGGAGGCGGCCCCGCCGGCCTCGCTCAGCAGCGCCGAACCACTCGCGCTGTGGGACGCGTCCAGGCGCGTCCAGCTGCTCGGCCGCACCGATTCCGCCGCCGCGACGGCGATTTTCGCGGGATTGGGGTTGCTCGGCGCGGGGAAGTCCTGAGGGAACGCCCCGCCGGGGAGAGAATTCCCGCAAACACGTGATTTTCAGGAATACGGTAAATCGACCCGAAGTCCCCTCGAAACGGGACGGATACGGTCAGATTTCCCGTTATCACGGGCGATTCGCGTTGTTCCCGTCCGCGAGGGTTGTTAGCTTCGGCCCTCCCCACGACCTCGAAGGAGGATCACTGTGACGAAATCAGAGTTCGTCGACCAGGTTGCCGCGAACAGCGGACTGAGCAAGAAGGACGCCGGAGACGCTGTCGATGCCGTCCTCACGACGATCGAGGACGCCCTCAAGCGTGGTAGCGAGGTGACGTTCTCCGGCTTCGGCAAGTTCCACGTCGCCGAGCGTGGCGCCCGCGAGGGTCGCAACCCCAGCACCGGCGAGAAGATCCAGATCGCCGCCTCCCGCGTCCCGCGCTTCACGCCGGGCTCGGGTCTCAAGAGAGCCGTCAAGGGCTGAATCACCCCGTCACAGGTCCGGCTCGACCGGACCTGACGGGCCACCACGGCCGAGACCCACTCGAATCCAGCGCCCGCTCCGTCCGCTGACTGCGGCGGGCGCTCTTCGGATCCGGCACGGCTTCGGCTGCAGAGAGGTACGACTGCGGCAGGGAGCCGTGCCGGTCGTCGGCCGCGCGAAAACGCACACTCGTTTGCGGATTCGCGCACTGCCGCCCGATCGCACGGGTATCATCGCCGCCGATGGGTCACCGGAATCCCGTGCGCTTCATTGCGCCAATCGCGCTGATCGCGGCCGTCGTAGGAATCTTCGCCGTCGTTCAGATCTCCCAGAGACAGACGTCTGACGCGGCCAGAACAACCGCGACCGTCAAGACGACGAGAGACAGACGCGCGGAGCGAAGAAGAGCCAGAGCGAAGACGTACGTCGTGAAGGCGGGCGACAACCTGACGATCATCGCCGAGCGCACCGGCGTGCCGCTCGAGACGATCCAGGAGCTGAACCCGACCGTCAACGCGCAGTCGCTCAGCGTCGGACAGAAGCTGAGACTGACACGGTGACGAGCCGTTCTGACCGCCGGACGCCGAGCGGGGGGCCGTTCGCGTCCGCACGGATCGCGCGCGCGATCGCGATCGCAATCGCGCTGGCGACGTTCGCGCTCGCCCCCGCGCAGGCCGCCGCGAAGCTGCCGGCGCCGCCGAAGCTGTCGGGCGCCTCGGGCGCCGTCTTCGAGGCTTCGACCGGCACGCCCCTCTACGGTGTCGACGCCGGCGAGCGGCGCCTGATCGCGAGCACGACGAAGATCATGACCGCGCTCGTCGCCGTCGACGAGCTGTCGCTCAGAGAGGTCTGCGCCGCCAGCGGCTACCGGCCGTCGCCGATCGAGACGCAGATCGGCCTGCAGCCCGGTGAGCGGATGCGCGTCTCCGACTTGCTGCGGGCGCTGCTGCTGCCGAGCGCCAACGACGCCGCCGAGGCGCTCGCCGTCTGCGCCTCCGGCTCGCGCGGCGCCTTCATCGACGCGATGAACGCGAAGGCGCGCGCGCTCGGGCTCACCGACACCCACTTCGCCACGCCGGTCGGGCTCGACTCGGCCGGCAACTACTCGACCGCGGCCGACCTCGCGCGCATGGGCATCGCGCTGCGCAGAAACAGGTTCCTCGCGCGCACGGTCGACCTCAGAGCGTTCAGCTTGACCAGCGGCGCGGTCCCGCGCACGGTCGTCAACCGCAACGGCCTCGTGCAGAGCGTCAGCTGGGTCGACGGCGTCAAGACCGGACACACCAACGCCGCCGGCTATCTGCTCGTCGCCTCCGCGACCAGACGGGGCGTGACCTACGTCGCAGCGGTCACCGGCACGCCGAGCGAGAGCGCGCGCGATGCCGACGCGCTCGCGCTGCTCAGATGGGCCTTCGCGACGCACGCCTTCGAGACGCCGGTCAGAAGCCAGCAGGTCTTCGCGCGCGCGAGACTCAAGTACCGCCCCGAGGACGAGATAGACCTGATCGCGACGAGAACGGTCAGAGAGCTCACGCGCCGCGACGCCAGAGTCGCCGTCGCCGTCAGAGCGCCCGAGGAGCTGCAGGGCCCGCTGCCGCAGAACGCCGTCGTCGGCACCTTGACGGTGCGGATCGCCGGCAGAGTCGTCGCGACCGTGCCATTGGTGACGGCCACGGCCGTGCCCGAGGTCGGTCTGTTCGAGCGGGCCGGAGACGCGATTGCCAGACCGGGTAGCCTGATAGCGATCGTGGTGGTGATCGGGGGTGCGGCTGCGCTGCTGCTCCTGCGGCGGCGCCACGGGACCCGGCGCAGTCGTCGCCGTGCGGACATGGAGGCAGCATGATCATCACCGTGACGCTCAACACCGCGATCGACAAGACGCTCGAGGTGCCGAACTTCCGTATCGGCCGGCGTCACCGGTCCGTCGACCAGACGACGATGCCGGGCGGCAAGGGCGTCAACGTCGCGCGCGCGATCAAGCGGCTCGGCCGTCCCGTGATCGCGACCGGCTTCGCCGGCGGCGCGACCGGAACGCGCATCGTCGAGGCGCTGACCGCCGAGTCGGTCCTGACCGACTTCATCCGCATCGGCGAGGAGTCGCGCACGAACACCGCCGTGCTCGATCCGACGACCGGCATCCAGACCGAGATCAACGAGCGCGGCCCGGCCGTCACCGACCGCGAGATGGAGCTGTTCCGCGACAAGCTGCTCTACCTCGCGCAGGGCGCTGACATCTGCGTCTTCGCCGGTTCGCTCCCGCGCCAGGTCGACACCGACATCTACGGCTCGATGATCAAGGAGCTGCGCAAGCTCGGCGTCACGACGATCGTCGACACCGACGGCGAGCCGCTGCGCCACGCCGTGCGCGCCGAGCCCGACGTCGTCTCGCCGAACGTGATCGAGGCCGAGGAGCTGGTCGGTCACGAGTTCAACGACGACGAGGACCGCATGCTGGCCGTCGCCGAGATCGTCGAGCAGGGCCCGCGCGAGGCGATCATGACCGTTCCCGACGGCGTCTTCGCGAAGGTCACGACCGACAACGGCCCGCAGCTCTATCGCGTCCGCGTCGAGCAGCAGGAGGCGCGTGCGGCGGTCGGCTCCGGCGACGCCTTCCTCGCCGGCTACGTCGCCGCCCGCTACACCGGCGGCACCCCTGAGGAGTGCCTGCGCTTCGGCGTCGCCTGCGGCGCCGAGTCGACCCAGCACTTCGGCGCGGGCGTGATCGATCCGCACAGCGTCGAGCGGCTGCTCGGCGACGTCGAGGCGATCCCCGTCTCGCTGCCGGCGGAAGTGCGCTGAAGCGTGCGGATCCCGGCGCGCGAGCGCGGGGCGGGATCCGAAACCGCGTTGCTACGATGGAACGTGTCGCTGGTTGCCGCCACGACGACGATTCGCTCCCCCTCCGGCCCCGCCATGCGCGGGGCTGTTTCGTCCGCCTCGACCCGTACGGTGCTTCCATGGAAATAGAGATCGGCCGCGGTAAGAAAGCACGTCGCGCCTACGGGTTCGACGATGTGGCCATCGTCCCCTCGCGGCGCACGCGGGACCCCGACGACGTCGACATCTCATGGACGCTGGGTCCCTACCGCTTCGAGCTCCCGCTGCTCGGCGCCGCGCTCGACGGCGTCGTCTCGCCGGAGACGGCCGGCATCATCGGCAGACTCGGTGGTCTCGCCGTCCTCAACCTCGAGGGCATCTTCTGTCGCTACGAAGACGTCGACTCCCAGCTGGAGCGCATCGCCGGGCTCTCGCAGGAGGAGGCGACCCGTGAGATGCAGGAGATCTACCGCGAGCCGGTCAAGCCTGAGCTGATCGCGCAGCGGATCCGCGAGATCAAGGAGCAGGGCGTCGTCGTCGCCGCCTCGCTGACGCCCCAGCGCGTGCGCTCGCACTACGAGCTGGCGCTCGAGGCCGGCCTCGACATCCTCGTGATCCAGGGCACGGTCGTCTCGGCCGAGCACGTCTCGACCGTCACCGAGCCGCTCAACCTGAAGGAGTTCATCGGCGAGGTGCCGGTGCCCGTCGTCGTCGGCGGCTGCGCCAGCTACCACACCGGCCTCCACCTGATGCGCACCGGCGCGGCCGGCGTGCTCGTCGGCGTCGGCCCCGGCGCGATCTGCACGACGCGCGGCGTGCTCGGCATCGGCGTCCCGCAGGCGACGGCGATCGCCGACGTCGCGGCCGCCCGCTCCCAGCACATGCTCGAGACCGGCGACTACGTCCGCGTGATCGCTGACGGCGGCATGAAGAACGGCGGCGACGTCTCGAAGGCGATCGCCTGCGGTGCCGACGCGGTCATGCTCGGCTCCGCGCTCGCGAAGGCCTATGAGGCGCCCGGCCGCGGCTACAACTGGGGCATGGCGACCTTCCACCCGACGCTGCCGCGCGGCACGCGCGTCAAGACGGCGCAGAACGGCTCGCTGGAGGAGATCCTCACCGGCCCCGCGCGCGAGAACGACGGCATGTTCAACCTGATGGGCGCGCTGCGCACGTCGATGGCGACCTGCGGCTACCGCGACATCGCGGAGTTCAACCGCGCGGAGCTGATGGTCGCTCCGTCGCTGCAGACCGAGGGCAAGTCGCTCCAGCGCGACCAGCAGGTCGGCATGGGTTCCAACGGCCGCGCTGTCGCCCTTGTCAACGACTGACGGGCTCACCACCCACCTCCCGACCGGCGCCACGGCGTCGGTCGCGGCAGGCGAGGTCGTCAGCGACCCGCATGTCGACGCCGAGCAGGTCGTCGTCCTCGACTACGGCGGCCAGTACTCCCAGCTGATCGCGCGCCGCGTGCGCGAGTGCGGCGTCTTCTCCGAGCTGCTGCCGCACCACGTCGGCGCCGCCGAGGTCGCGCGCCGCAGACCGAAGGGCCTGATCCTCTCCGGCGGCCCCGCCTCCGTCTACGCGCCGGACGCGCCGAGACTGGAGAAGGAGCTGCTGGAGCTCGGCATCCCCGTGCTCGGCATCTGTTACGGCATGCAGCTGCTGACGACGGAGCTTGGCGGTGAGGTGCAGGGCGCCGAGGTCGGCGAGTTCGGCCGCTCGAGGCTGACGGTCACCGAGCCGGGCCGCCTGCTGGCCGGGCTGCCGGCCGAGCAGACCTGCTGGATGTCGCATCGCGACACGGTCTTCGCGCCGCCGCCGGGCTTCACCGCGCTCGCCTCCTCGACCGAGTCGCCGGTCGCGGCGCTGGAGTCGACCGAGCAGCAGATCTACGGGATCCAGTTCCATCCCGAGGTCGTCCACACGCCGTACGGCCAGGACATCATCACGCGCTTCCTGGAAGAGATCTGCGGCTGCGCGCGCACATGGTCGGCCAGCTCGGTGATCGACGACCAGCTGGAGAAGATCCGCACCCAGGTCGGCGACGGCCGCGTCATCTGCGCCCTCTCGGGCGGGGTCGACTCGTCGGTCGCCGCGCTGCTCGTGCACCGCGCGATCGGCGACCAGCTGACGTGCGTCTTCGTCGACCACGGCCTGATGCGCAAGAACGAGGGCGAGCAGGTCATCTCGGCCTTCCGCGACCACTACAAGGTCCCGCTCGTCGCCGTCGACGCCGAGGAGCGCTTCCTCGGCCGCCTCAGAGGGGTCACCGACCCGGAGGCGAAGCGCAAGGCGATCGGCGAGGAGTTCATCCGCGTCTTCGAGGAGGAGTCGGCCAAGCTCGCTGAGGGCGGCGCCAGATTCCTCGTCCAGGGCACGCTCTACTCGGACGTGATCGAGTCGGGCGGCGGTACCGGCGCGGCGACGATCAAGTCGCACCACAACGTCGGCGGCCTCCCGGACGACCTCCAGTTCGAGCTGGTCGAGCCGCTGCGCGCGCTGTTCAAGGACGAGGTCCGCGCCGTCGGCGCCGAGCTCGGCCTGCCGGAGCGGCTTGTCTGGCGTCAGCCGTTCCCCGGCCCGGGTCTCGCGATCCGCGTCGTCGGCGGCGAGGCGACGAGAGCGCGTCTGGACACGCTCCGCGACGCTGACGCGATCCTCCAGGACGAGATCCGCAGAGCGGGCCTCTACCGCGAGCTGTGGCAGTCGTTCTGCGTCCTGCCCGACGTCAGAACCGTCGGCGTCCAGGGCGACGAGCGCACCTACGGCTACGTCGTCGTGATCCGCGCGGTCACCAGCGACGACGCGATGACGGCCGACTGGGCGCGGCTGCCGTACGACCTGCTGGAGCAGATCGCCTCGCGCATGATCAACGAGATCCGCGAGGTCAACCGGGTCGTGCTCGACATCACGAGCAAGCCGCCCGGCACCATCGAATGGGAGTAGCGCGCCCCGCGAGGGGCGCGCTGCGCGCTATCTGTTGAGGGGCTTGCCGCGCTCGTCGCGCGGCACGTCCTCGGGCTGCGGCGACTCGCCGTCGAGGTAGCCGCCCGGCCGCTTGCGACCTTCCGGGTGGAAGGTCGAGATCAGCAGCACGATCACGGCGAGCGCAACGACGGCCAGCCCCACCCAAGCGAGGATGCCCGTCGCGGTTCCGTCGAGGTCGGTCACAGGACCAGAGTAGAGCGTCCGGCGAACATCAGCCGGCTGCCGCCCACGTCTTCAGCGTCGCGAGCGGGTCGCTGGGGCTGCCGCCCGAGTACCAGCCCGGCGCGCTCCAGATCTCGAAGTGCAGGTGACACGCGGAGGCGCTGCCGGTGTCGCCGGCGTAGCCGAGCAGCTGGCCGGTCGCGACGCGCTGGCCTCTGCTGACGACCGCGGGCGCGCGGAAGTGGGCGTACATGTGGTCGTCGCCGGAGGCGGTCGAGCCGATCACGACGTAGTTGCCGGCGTTGCCGTGGTACGCCTTCTGCTTGATCACGCCGCCCTGCGCGGCGACGATCGGCGTGCCGCACTTGGCCATCACGTCCTGGCCCTCGTGCGAGTGGCCGCTGCGGCCGGCGCCGAAGCGCGCGGCGCTCTGGCCGAAGTTGTACGTCCCCTGCACGGGGAAGACGGCGCCGACGAAGGTGAAGCCGCCGATCCGCTGCGAGCCGGTGGGGGCGGGGGAGCCGCCCTGCGGCGCCGCGCCGCCGGCGACCGCGCCGCTGTCGGCGGAGAAGACGGTGCGGGCGCTGGCGTCGGTGCTGACCGAGACGCGCACGTCATATCTGCCGTCGAGCGCGAGCGCGCCGGCGCTGTTGCCGCGGCCCTCCCACGTCAGCGTCTGCTGCTGCTCGGGCGCGGCGGTGCGCGTGTCGCTGAAGACGGAGAGGCCGTCGTCGCTGCGCACCACGTCGATTCGGACGGCGACGGGCGCGCCCGCGTGCGAGATGTAGGCGACCTGCGCGGCGGAGACGCCCTTGCCGGCTCTGCTGGTCGAGATGCCCGCGTCGAGCTGAGCGATCCCGGCGACTGGCGCGAGCACCGGGGCGGGCAGCGTTGCCGAGACGCTGGAGGCGGCCTTGACGACGCGGATCGAGACGGTCTTCGACTGCGAGGCGACGCCGGCTGCGGTCGCGACGACGACCTGGCCGCTCTTGGCGGTGCTGGGGACCTTCACGTCCAGCTGCGTCGCGCTCTTCCCGCTGACGCGCACGCGCGCGTCGTCCTTGGAGCCGCGGCCGCCGAGGAAGACGACGGCGCTGGCGCCGTCGAGCTGCTGGCCGGAGAGCGAGACCGTCCCGCCGCGCTCGACGGTGCCGGGCGCGGGACAGCCGGCTCTGCACGCGATCGCGGCGATCGACGGCTGCGCGGCGGTGGCCGGCGCGCTCTCGGAGAGGGGAGCCGCGGCGGGCGCGGAGGGGACGGTGGCGGCGCCGCCGGCCTGCGCGAAGGCGGCGGGTGCGGCGGCGGTGGCGACGACGGCGGCCCCGAGGAGGGCGGCGGCGAAGGTCGTCTTCACGACAGGACGGGGTGTAGACGACCCCATTCCGGGCAGCATCGGGACGCGATGCCCCTTTCTTGACGGCCTACGGGGTTAGCTGACGGGCTCGCGCTGAAAGGGCCGCGCTACCGAGCGCCTGTGCTCGGATTCGCCCCAGCGGCGACGTCGGACGACGCCACCGCCATGGATCCCCCGCTCCCTCCGGCAAGAGGGATTCGGCAGGCTTATGGAACGCCGGCCAGTATACGGACGCCTCCGACGGACGCGACCCCGACCGAGCGCGCGTGCGCCCTCGGCAGACTCGCCCGACACGATCGCGTCGCGTTCTCTATAGTGCTCACCCCGCCGCGCCACGGTGCGCGGCCCTTTTCTTGCCATGAGAACTTACGTCGCCAATCCCACTGACCGCGAGCGCAATTGGCTCGTCGTGGACGCGAACGGGCAAACGCTCGGCCGCCTCGCGACGCAGATCGCCGATGCCCTCCGCGGCAAGCGCAAGCCCACCTACACCCCGCACGTCGACACTGGCGACTTCGTCGTCGTGATCAACGCCGAGAAGATCTCGGTGTCGGGCAACAAGCGGGCCGACAAGCGCTACTACCGGCACACCGGCTACCCCGGCGGCCTTCGCTCCCGCACGCTCGAGGAGATGCTCGAGCGGCGGCCGGAGGAAGTCATCCGCATCGCGGTCAAGGGCATGCTGCCTCGCAACCGCCTCGCGCGCAAGCAGCTGACGAAGCTGAAGGTGTACGCCGGTCCGGAGCACCCGCACGCAGCCCAGCAGCCGCAACCGATGGAGATCGAAGCCTAGTGTCCGACGTCGAGCAGCCTGAAGACGAGCAGCGCAACCCCGCGGGCGAGACGCCCGAGGAGCCCGTCGAGGCCGCCAGCGAGGCGCCTGAGCCCGCCGCCGAGGGCGAGCAGCCCGCTGCTGAGCAGCCCGCTGCTGAGCAGCCTGCTGCTGAGGAGCCCGCTGCCGACGAGGCTGCCGAGCAGCCCGTCGCCGAGTCCGGCGACGACGAGGCGGCCGAAGAGGAGATCCCGGAGACCCCGCGCGTCAAGCCGGAGATCCCCGGTGCCGACCTCGTGCCGGACATCGTGCTCGACGGCGAGGCGCGTGAGGAGGACGAGGACGAGGACGGCGAGACGACCGCTTCGGCCGATTCCGACTCTGACGAGGAGCAGGAGGCGCAGCCGATCGCCGACGCGGCGATCAGCCTCGCGTCCGGTGCTCGCTACACCGCCACCGGCAAGCGCAAGACGGCTGTCGCGCGCGTGATCCTGAAGCCGGGCACGGGCGAGTACACGATCAACGGCAAGCCGCTGAACGACTTCTTCCCGCGTCCGACGCTCCAGCGCAACATCCGCCAGCCGCTCGAAGCGGTCGGTTACGAGGAGCGCATGGACGTCATCGCCAAGATGCACGGCGGCGGTGTCTCGGCGCAGGCCGGCGCGCTGCGTCACGGCATCTCGCGCGCTCTGCTTCAGGCCGACCCGAACCTTCGTGGCGAACTGAAGAAGCGCGGCTTCCTCACGCGTGACCCGCGCGTGAAGGAGCGCAAGAAGGCTGGCCTCAAGAAGGCCCGCAAGCGCCCGCAGTTCTCGAAGCGCTAGTTTTCGCTTCATGGCTCGCCGGTTGTTCGGCACGGACGGTGTCCGGGGCGTCGCCGGCGAGTTCCTGTCGGCGGAGCTGACGTTGGGCCTCGCGCGCGCCGCCACGGCGCGCGCCGCCACGTCAGCTGCCGACGGTCGCCCGCGCGTGCTCGTGATCCGCGACACGCGCGAATCGGGCGAGATGCTCGAAGCGGCGGTCGCCGCGGGCGTCGCTGCCGCCGGCGGCGTCGCGCTGCTCGGCGGCGTGCTGCCGACGCCGGCCGCACCGCTGCTGATCGCCCGCTACGGCTTCGACCTCGGCGTCGTGCTGTCGGCGTCGCACAACCCCTTCGCCGACAACGGCGTGAAGTTCTTCGGCGCCGACGGCGACAAGCTCTCTGACGCCGTCGAGGAGGAGATCGAGGCGCTGCTCGACGGCGAGCCGGTGCAGCCCGATGAGCTCGGCGGCGTGCGCCAGCTGCACGGCACGCTCGACGATTACCTGCGCGAGCTGCACGTCCGCTTCGGCGGGCTTGACCTCGCCGGCAGACGGATCCTGCTCGACTGCGCCAACGGCGCCACGTACAAGGCCGCGCCGGAGATCTTCCGTCGCCTCGGCGCCCACGTCGACGTCCTCGCCGACACGCCTGACGGCCGCAACATCAACGCCGGCTGCGGCTCGACGCACCTCGACCAGCTCGCCGCGGCGATGCGCGCCGGCGACCACGACGCCGGCTTCGCCTTCGACGGCGACGGTGACCGCGTGCTGGCGGTCGACGGCGACGGCGCGGTCGTCGACGGAGACGAGCTGATCGCGCTCGCGGCGCTGCACCTGCGCGCGCAGGGGAGACTGCGCGGCGACGGCGTCGCCGTGACGGTGATGACCAACTACGGCTTCCACGCCGCGATGGAATCGGCTGGGATCGAAGTCGCGATCACCAACGTCGGCGACCGCTACGTGCTGGAGGCGCTGCGAGCACGCGGCTGGGCCTTCGGCGGCGAGCAGTCGGGCCACATCGTCGAGCTGGGCTTCGCACCCTCCGGCGACGGCATCGCGAGCGCCTTGCTGACGCTCGAGGCGCTCGCCGGCAGACCGCTGACCGAGCGCCGCGGCATGGACAAGCTGCCGCAGCGGCTCGTCAACGTGCGGCTGCCCGACCGTCCCTCGCTCGAGCGCGCCGCCAGCGATCCGCAGATGCTCGCCGCGATCGAGCGCGAGTCGGCCGGCCTGGAAGGGCGCGGGCGCGTGCTCGTGCGCGCCTCCGGCACCGAGCCGCTGCTGCGTGTGATGGTCGAGGCGCCCGCCGACGACGAGGCCGACGCCGTCTGCGGCCGGCTCGTCGAGCAGGCGGAGGCGGCAGCGTCTCAGCCCGCGGGCTGAGCGGGAAGCGGGCCGTCGCGCGGCCCGCGGAACCGAGCGACCGCCTGATCGCCAGCTAGAATCGGGCGACGCGCAGTTTCCGCAGCGCCGTCCCAGCCGCCGCACGCGCGGCTCTCGTCGTTCCACACGGAGGTTCCCCCATGTGCGGCATCGTCGGTTATGTCGGCGCCCGTCCCGTCCAGGCTCTGCTGCTCGCAGGCCTCGAGAAGCTCGAATACCGCGGCTATGACAGCGCCGGCATCTCGGTGCTCAACGGCGATCACGTCGATTCCGTGCGCGCGGTCGGCAACCTCCAGGCGCTGCGCGACGCCGTCGCCTCCCTGCCGGCCGGCGCGAGCGCCGGCGGCGGTGCGCCGGTCGCGGTCGCCGAGCCGACGACCGGGATCGGCCATACGCGCTGGGCGACCCATGGCCGCGTCAGCGAGCAGAACGCCCATCCGCACGAGGATGAGGCCGGCCGCATCCACATCGTGGTCAACGGCATCGTCGAGAACTACATGGCGCTCAAGCGCCAGCTCGCCGAGCAGGGGGTCTCGTTCACCTCGGAGACCGACGCCGAGGTCATCGCGCACGTGATCTCCCGCCACTACGACGGCGATCTGCCGGCGGCCGTGCAGGCCGCCTACGGCGAGCTTGTCGGCCACTTCGCCTTCGTCGCGATGGCGGCCGACGAGCCGGGCGTGCTCGTCGGCGTGCGGCGCGAGTGCCCGCTCGTCGTCGGCCGCGGCGACGGCGAGCAGTTCCTCGCCTCGGCCGTGCCGGCGTTCCTGGAGCACACCAGCGAGGTCCAGTTCATCGAGGACGGAGAGCTGGTCGTGCTGCGCCCCGGCGGCGTCGAGTTCATGTCGCCGGACGGCAGCGCGATCGAGCGCGAGGTGACGACGATCGACTGGGACGCGGAGACCGCCGAGAAGGGCGGCTACGAGACGTTCATGCTGAAGGAGATCCACGAGCAGGCTGACGCGGTCGCCGAGACGGTCGCCGACCGCACGGCGCGGGGCGACGGCGTCGACCTCGGGGACCTCGGCACGATCGACGACGCCTTCCTCACGAACGTCAGACGGATCGTGATCGTCGCCTGCGGCACCTCGTACCACGCCGGCCTGATCGGTCGCTACGCGATCGAGGGCTGGGCACGCGTCCCGGTCGAGATGGACGTCGCCTCCGAGTACCGCTACCGCGACCCGGTCGTCGGCCCCGGTGATCTCGTGATCGGGATCTCGCAGTCGGGCGAGACGGCCGACACGCTCGCCGCGATGCGGCTGGCAAGAGGCAAGGGCGCGACCGTGCTGGCGATCACGAACGTGATGGGCTCGCAGGCGACGCGCGACTCCGACGGCGTCCTCTTCACGCGCGCGGGCCTGGAGATCGGCGTCGCGGCGACGAAGACCTTCGTCAGCCAGGTGGCGGCGATGTACCTGCTCGCGTTGCGGCTGGGCGAGCTGCGCGGCACGCTGGAGCCGGCGCGCCTGACCGAGCTGGTCGGCGAGCTGAAGCACCTGCCGCACCACATCGCCGAGATGCTGGAGGCCGGCGACGCCGAGATCCGCGCGATCGCCGAGCGCCACTACCAGGCCGAGTTCTTCCTCTACCTCGGGCGCCACATCGGCCTGCCGGTGGCGCTGGAAGGCGCGCTGAAGCTGAAGGAGATCTCCTACATCGCGACCGACGCCTACGCCGCCGGCGAGATGAAGCACGGCCCGATCGCGCTGCTCGACGAGGCGACCCCGGTCGTCTGCGTCGCGACCGACTCGCCGGTGCTCGACAAGGTCGTCTCCAACATCCAGGAGGTGCGCGTGCGCGGCGCGCACGTGATCGCCGTCGCGACCGCCGGCAACGACGAGATCCTGCCGCACGCGGAAGAGGTGCTGACGGTCCCGCAGACCGACTGGATGCTCGCGCCGCTGCTGGCCGTCGTGCCGCTGCAGCTGCTCTCGTACCACGTCGCGCGCCTGCGCGGCCTCAACGTCGACCAGCCGCGCAACCTCGCAAAGACCGTCACGGTCGAGTAGCGCGACCACGGGCGGGGGTACGATGACGCCCGTGCACGGCGTCGGCATCGACCAGCTCGAGATCGAGCGCCTCGAACGGGCGCTGGAGCGGCGGCCGCGCCTGGCCGAGCGGCTCTTCACCGCCGCTGAGCGCGCCTACGCCGCCGAGCGCGCCCGCCCCGGCCAGCACCTCGCCGCGCGCTTCTGCGCCAAGGAGGCGGTCGCGAAGGCGCTCGGGCTGGAGGCGTGGTCGTTCACCGACGTCGAGGTCGTGCGCGGCGACGGGGCGCCGTCGATCGTCCTGCACGGCGACGCGGCGGCGACCGCGGCCGCGCTCGGCGTGACCGAGGTGAAGATCTCGCTGACGCACACCCGCACCGACGCCTCCGCGGTGGCGATCGCGACATGAGCGCGGGCGCGCAGCCGGCCGTGCCGGGGGAGAACGGCCCGCCCGCCCTGCCGGACTGGCTCGACCCGCTGCCGGAGGCCGCTGCCCAGCGCGCGCTCGACCGCTGGGCGATCGAGCAGCGCGGCATCGCCGGAATCGAGCTGATGGAGCGGGCCGGCCGCGGCCTCTTCGAGCTGACGCAGCGGACGATCCCCGGGGGCACGATCGCGGTCGTCTGCGGCAAGGGCAACAACGGCGGCGACGGGCTCGTCGTCGCGCGCCTGCTGCGCGAGGCGGGGCGCGAGGTCGACCTGCAGCTGCTGCCCGATCCGCACGAGCTGCACGGCGACGCGCTGCTGGCGCTCGGACGGCTGTGCGGCGCGCCGCCGCGGATCTTCAACCCGGGTGCGCTCGTCGAGGTCGCCGGGATCGTCGACGCGATCCTCGGCACGGGCGCGACCGGCGCCCCGCACGGCCTCGTCTGCGACGCGATCGAGGCGATCGCGCTCGCCGCCGAGCGCGGCGTCAAGGTCGTCGCCTGCGACGTGCCCAGCGGCGTCGACGGCTCGACCGGAGAGGTCGCCGGCGCGGCGGTGCGCGCCGACGCGACCGCGACCTTCCATGCCGCCAAGCCAGGCCTCTGGATCGCGCCCGGCAAGCAGCATGCCGGCACCGTCGAGGTCGTCGACATCGGGATCCCGGGCGGCGAGCGGCCGCCGGAGACGGTCGCCTCGATCGGGCTGATCGGCAACGTGCTCGACGCGCTCCCGCGCCGCGGCGCCGCCGCGACCAAGTTCGACGGCGGCAACGTCTTCGTCTGCGGCGGCTCGACCGGCCTGACCGGCGCGCCGTCGCTCGCCAGCGCCGCGGCCGCGCGCGCCGGGGCCGGCTACGTCACCGTCGCGGTGCCGGCCGCGCTCAACCTCGTCTTCGAGCTGCGCCAGGCGGAGGTGATGTCGGTGCCGCTGCCCGACGCCGACGGCGCGCTCGTGCCCGACGCGCTGGCGCCGCTGCTGAGCCGGCTGGAGCGGGCTGACGCGCTCGTGCTCGGCCCAGGTCTCGGCCGTGCCCCCGCGACGGGCGAGTTCGCGCGCGCGCTCGCCGCGCAGGCGCCGCTGCCGCTGCTGCTCGACGCCGACGGGCTCAACGCCCACGACGAGCGGCTGGAGCTGCTCGCGGAGCGCAACGCGCCGACGGTGCTGACGCCACACGGCGGCGAGCTGGCGCGGCTGCTCGGCGTCGACTCCGACGCCGTCCGCGCGCAGCGGCTGGCGCTGGCGCGCGAGGCCGCGAAGCGCTCCGGCGCGATCGTCGTGCTGAAGGGCGACGACACGCTCGTCGTCGAGCCGGAGGGTCGCGTCGCGGTCAGCCGCGGCGACGCGCCGGCGCTCGCGACCGCGGGCACCGGCGACGTGCTGAGCGGCACGATCGGCGCGCTGCTGGCGCGCGGGGTCGAGCCGTTCGCGGCGGCCTGCGCCGGCGTCGAGCTGCACCGCCGCGCCGGCCGCATCGTCGGCGCCGAGATCGGCGTCGAGGGCGCGATCGCGGGCGACGTCGTGGCGGCGCTGCCCACGGCCCGTCGCGACGGTGCCGTCGGATAGTCTGCCGCGCATGCCGAAGGTCGCGGAGATCATGGAGCGAGACCCCGTCACGGTCACGCCGGAGGACTCGGTCGAGACGGTGCTGCGGGCACTGCGCGACCACGAGCTGCCGGGGGTCCCGGTCGTGAACGAGGGCGGACGCCCGGTCGGGATCGTGACCGAGGCCGACCTCGTGATGGTCGACGAGGAGGAGGACCTGCGCCTCCCGCTGCACATCGATCTGTTCGGCGCCCAGATCTTCCTCGGCCCCGTCAAGCGCTTCGAGGAGCGCTTCCGCAAGGCGATCGCGGCGACCGCGGAGGAGATCATGACCGCGAACCCGATCACCGTTGACGCCGACGCGGACGTGCGCGAGGCGGCGCGACTGATCGCCGAGCGCAGACACAACCGCCTGCCGGTCGTCGAACACGGTCGCCTCGTCGGTGTCGTCACGCGGCTCGACGTGCTGGAAGCGCTCGTCTCCGAGGAGTGACTCCCTCGCGCGCACTGGCTCGGGTCAATCTCGCCGCGATCGAGCGCAACTGCGCGCTGCTGCGATCGCGGATCGGCGACTCGACCGAACTCTGCGCGGTCGTGAAGGCCAACGGCTACGGCCACGGCGCGGTGCAGACGGCGCGCGCGGCGCAGGCCGGCGGCGCCGGCTGGCTGGCGGTCGCCGCGGCGCGCGAGGCGGCTGAGCTGCGCGCGGCCGGGATCGGCGGCCCGCTGCTGGTGCTCGGAGCGCTCAGCGGCGGCGAGCTGGAGGTCGCGCTCGACGCCGACGCCGACGTCGTCGTTTGGAGCGCCGAGCTCGCCGAGCGCGCCAGCGCCGGCGCGCGAGCGCGCGGGATCGAGGTCGGCGTCCACCTGAAGCTCGACGTCGGCATGGGCCGGCTCGGCACGCGCGATCCCGACGAGCTGCTCGCCGTCGGCCGGCGGGTGCTGGAGCTGCCGGGGCTGCGGCTGGCCGGCGCGATGACGCACTTTCCCTGCGCCGACGAGGACCTCGCGCTGACGCGGCAGCAACTGGCCGCCTTCACCGCGTTCGGTGCGCGCCTGCGCGAGCTGGCACCCGACCTGCTGCTGCACGCCGCCAACAGCCCGGCGGCGCTGGGGCTGGCGGAGAGCCGGCTCGACATGGTCCGCTGCGGGATCGCGATCTACGGGCTCGACCCGTGGGGGCGCGACCCCGCCGAGCACGGGTTGGAGGCGGCGCTGGAGCTGCGCTCCCACGTCGCCGCGCTGAAGCCGATCGCGCCGGGCCAGACGGTCGGCTACGGCGCGACCTTCACCGCGACCGAGCCGGGCTGGATCGCGACGCTGCCGATCGGCTATGGGGACGGCTTCCGCCGCGCCTTCTCCAACAACGGCGTGGCGCTGCTCGGCGGCCGTCGGCGTCCGCTCGTCGGCCGCGTCAGCATGGACAACGTCTGCGTCGACGTCGGCCCCGACCCCGGCGCGCTGCGCGTCGGCGATCCTGTCGTGCTGATCGGCGCGATGGGGGAGGAGCGGATCACGGCCGAGGAGCTGGCGGCGCTGATCGGCACGATCAACTACGAGATCACGACGGCGCTGAGCGAGCGGGTCGTGTGGGAGTACCACGTCGATGGGGACCCGGTCGATGGCTGACCCGCTCCAGATCGCCCGGGACGCGCTCTCAGACGCGCAGGCGTGGCTCGTCGGCGGCGCCGTCCGCGACCGGCTGCTGGGCCGCACGACGAAGGACCTCGACCTCGCCGTCGGCGGCGACGTGGAGGCAGCGGCGCGGGCGCTCGGCCGTGCCGCCCGGGCGGCCGTCTTCCCGCTCTCGGAGGCGTTCGGCGCCTGGCGCGTGATCGGCCGCGACGGCGGCTGGCAGGCAGATTTGGCGCCGTTGGCCGGCACGACGATCGAGGACGACCTCGCGCAGCGCGACTTCACGCTCAACGCGATCGCCGAACCGCTCGCCGGCGGTGACCCGATCGACCCGACCGGCGGCCGCGCCGACCTCGCCGAGCGGCGGCTGCGAATGGTCTCGCCGCGCTCCTTCCGCGACGATCCGCTGCGCGTGATGCGGCTGGCGCGCTTCGCCTGCGAGCTGGAGCTGGAGGTCGACGCCGACACGCTGGCGGCGGCCGCGCTGCAGTCGCAGCGGCTGGCCGACGTGGCGCAGGAGCGCGTCTTCGCCGAGCTGCGCCGCGTCGTCGCCGCGCCCGATCCGCTCGCCGGCCTCGCGCTGATGGACGACGTCGGCGCGACGGCCGCCGTGCTGCCGGAGCTGGCGGCGCTGCGCGGCGTCGAGCAGAGCGCCTACCACCACCTCGACGTGCACGGTCACACGCTTGCGGTGCTCGCGGAGACGGTCGCGCTGCAGCGCGACCCCGCCGCCGTCTTCGGCGCGGAGCCGGGCGCGCGGCTCGCCGAGCTGCTGGAGCAGCCGTTCGCCGACGAGCTGACGCGCGGCACGGCGCTGCGCTTCGGCGCGCTGCTGCACGACATCGCCAAGCCGCAGACGCGCGGCGAGCTGGACAACGGCCGCGTCACCTTCTACGACCACGACCGGCAGGGCGCCGAGCTGTCGCGCGCGATCCTGACGCGGCTGCGGACGAGCGAGCGGCTGAAGGCGCACGTCGCCGCGCTCGCCCGCCACCACCTGCGGCTCGGCTTCCTCGTGCACGAGCGGCCGCTGCCGGCGCGGCGGGTGCACTGGTACGTGACGCGCTGCGCGCCGGTCGAGGTCGACGTCTCGCTGCTGTCGGTCGCGGACCGGCTGGCGACGCGCGGCCGCAAGGCCGATGAGGCGATCGCGAAGCACCTGGAGCTGGCGCGCGAGCTGATCGGTCCCGCGCTGGCGTGGGAGGCCGGCGAGCGGCCCGTGCCGCTGATCCGCGGCGACGAGCTTGCCGCCGCGCTGCAGATCAGACCGGGCCCGCGGCTCGGCGAGCTGCTGGCGGAGCTGGAGGCGGCGCAGTACGCCGGCGAGGTCGCCACGCGCGACGAAGCCGTCGCCCACGCGCGCGCCGTGCTCGCAGCCGGCGAGTGAACCGCTAGGCCGACGCCGCGCTCGGCGCGGCGTGCGGGTCGATCGTCGCCGCCAGCCGGCGCACGATCGCGGTGCAGAGCGTGACGGCGTCGTCGACGGTGCCGTGGTCGACGTTCTCCGCCGTGTCCGTCGGCCAGTGGTAGTTCGACGGCACCTTGTTCGGCGTCACCGACCCGATCATCGCGGTCGGGTAGCCGGCCTTCAGCGCGATCAAGCCGTCGGTCGCGTTGCGGAAGCGCAGGCCGCGGCGCAGGTGCACGCCGCTGTCGACGGCCGCCTCTGAGACGAGCTGCTTGAACGGCTCCGGGTACTCGCGCATCCGCAGCATCCCCTCGCCCTCGATCAGCGTCAGCTCGGGCGAGCCGACGGTGTCGACGCAGACGACGTGGGTGCGCTCCTGCGGCAGCGACGGGAAGTGGCGGCGGGCGAAGGCGTGCATGCCCTCCATGAAGCCCTCCTCCGAGCCGGTCGAGACGAGCAGCACGCGCAGCCCGTCGACCTGTCGCTCGCCCAGCTCGGTCGCGATTCCGAGCAGCGTCGCGACGCCGGTGAGGTTGTCGTTGGCGCCCGGGACGGCGTCGCGCGAGCCGATCTCGGCGAAGGTCGCGGCGGAGCCGAGCGACAGCGTCGTGCCGGCCGCCAGCAGCCGCCTGCTGCCGGTCAGCGCGCCGAGCGCGACGAGCGCCGGGCCGGCGAAGACGGGCGCCATCAGCGGTGGCGAGGTGTCGCTGCGCTCCAGCAGCCCGGGCGCGTATCTGGCGACGAGCGGCAGCACGCCAGGGTGGAAGAGCATGCCCCAGTGGGCGGCGTCGTGGTGGGCGACGAAGACGAGCGTGTGCTCGGCCTCGACGTCGCCGGTCTCCGCGACGACGTTCCAGGTCGGTCTGCTTGGCAGGAAGCGGCGCCGGAACCAGAGGCTGCCGCCGCTGACGTCGTCGTAGATCGCGGCGGCGGCAGCGGCGCCGACGGCACCGGCGGCGATGCGGCTGGCGCGGCCCGGGAACTGCTTCGCGGCGAGGCCGGCGACGCCCGCGAGCGCGGCGGGAACGCCGAGCGGGTACCAGTAACCGCCGTGCGCGCGCTCCTCCTCGACGCGCGCGCTGCAGCCGAACTCGCCCAGGCGCGCCGCGATCCACTGCGCCGCCTCGCGCTCGCCGGGCGAGGCGGAGGGGCGGTCGATCGCGGAGAGGTGGGCGATCGCGTCGCGGAGATGGCGGCGGTCAGGCACTGGATGCCCAGGCTACCGATATGCTCGGCGCGTGCCCACCACCTCGGACGATTGCATCTTCTGCAAGATCGTCGCCGGCGAGCTGCCGGCGCGGATCGTGCGCCAGGACGAGCGCACGATCGCCTTCATGGACATCGCACCGGCGACCTACGGTCACACGCTCGTGATCCCGCGCAACCACACGCGCGACCTGCTGGAGATCGAGCCGGAGGACCTGCAGGCCGTGGCCGTCGCCGCGCAGCAGGTCGCGGCGCGCGCGAGCGAGCGCTTCGGCGCCGCCGGGATCAACCTGATCAACTCGTGCGGCAGCGCGGCGTGGCAGACGGTCTTCCACTTTCACATGCACGTGATCCCGCGCTACAACGACGATCCGCTGAGATTGCCGTGGGTCCCGGCGCAGGGCGATCCGGACGAGATCGCCACCGCCGCGGCGCAGTTGATCGGCTGATCGGCTGGCGCCGATCAGCTTGCGGAAATCGCCTGGGGGCGATTTCCGCGGCCTAACCGACCGGCGAGTCGGAGCGGTCGCGACGAATGCCACTTGCAGTGCACCCCTTTGGTGCGGTTGACTTCTTCCCGACAGATCGGGCACCGGCTCGATGGAAACCCGCCGGCTTGTCCGGCATGCAGTCCTCGGGGGACGCAATGGCAACGGGTACGGTCAAGTGGTTCAGCGACGACAAGGGCTTCGGCTTCATCACGCCGGATGACGGCGGTCGCGACCTCTTCGTCCACTATTCGGGTATCACGGGCGACGGCTACCGCTCGCTCCCTGAGGGCTCGAAGGTGTCCTACGAGGAGGAGCAGGGCGACAAGGGGCCGAAGGCCGTCAACGTCGCGAGAATCTGACGCACGAGACGCCACAGGGGCCTCGCGCCGAGCGCGCGAGGTCATGTGGCGCGCTCGCGCGCGGGTGAAATGCCCGCTGCAAACGGAACTTTCGCGGCCTTTTCGTGTTGAATGGGCACATGAAGCGCATCCTCCTCGGCCTCGCCGCGTCCGCGTGTGCGCTCGGCGTCGCCGCTCCCATCGCCTCCGCGAAGATCTATGAGATCGGCGAGAGCACCGTCCCGGCGACGACAAGCTGCCCGGACGACTGCTTCGTGGTCACGCGCACGACCGCCCTGCAGGTCGCCACGGCCGGCAGAAACTACCCCACGACCGTGCCGGCAGACGGTCGCGTCGTGGGCCTCACGCTGCAGCTCGGGTCGCTCACCACCAAGCAGATAAGATTCTTCAATCGCACCTACGGCGGCACGCCGCGGGTGCAGCTGACCGTCTTGAGCCAGGACGCCAGACAGAAGCCGAAGCGCTTCTTCACGGCGAAGGCGCAGAGCGAGATCTTCCGCATCACGGACTATCTCGGCACGACGGCCCAGTTCCCGCTCGAGACGAGCCTCGAAGTCAGAAAGGGCGACTTCATCGCCCTGACGGTGCCGACGTGGGCGCCGGTGCTCGCCGTCAACCTCGACAGAGACAACGGCTGGCGTGCCTCGCGCGCCGGCGGCAGAAACGTCTGCGACGACCTGCTGACGCAGACCGCGCAGCAGATCCTCGACAGAGAGGCGCAGTACAAGTGCCTCTACCAGACCGCGAAGCTGACCTACACGGCGACGATGATCTCGACGCCGAGAACGAACAGAACCACCGAAGACAGCAGAAGAACGACCGACGACACGAGAAGAACGACGACGAGAAGAACCACGACGGAGGATTGACCGTCGTGGGGCGCGCGGTCGGATGGCCGACCGCGCTCCTCGTCGCATCAGCGAACGCGAGTTAGCATCGGTTCGTGAGCACCGCAGGCTGGATCTTCCTCGTCGGGATGCGTGTGTTCGACCTCGGCGGCCTGATCGTCTGGCTCGTCTGGTTCTTTCGCCAGAGAGAGGACGACGACTGGCAGGGCTGGGACGACCCCGGCGACGATCCGCCGCCCGACCAGCCGCCCTCGCCCGATCCGGGCGGCTCGGGCCTGAGACTGCCGCTGCCGGACGCCGACCCGTGGCCGTCGCGGGTGCGAGACCACACCGCCGCCCGCCCGCGGCGCGCTGAGCGCCGCCGTGATCCGGTCGCGGTGCCACACGAGCAGCCCGTGCGCGAACGGCTGTGACGCCATGGCGGCAGCGGCGCGAGCCGCTTGCGGGCGGACTCGTCAACGCGGGCGCGGTCGTGCGGACCGGCGACCTGGTCGAGCGGCCCGCAGGCCCGTACACCGACAGCGTCCATGCGCTGCTGCGGGGATTGCGCGCGGCCGGCTTCGATGGCGCGCCGCTGCCGGTCGGCCGCGGCCCTGGACCGTCGGAGACGCTCTCCTTCATCCGCGGCGATGTCCCGCTCCCGCCGTTGCCGCGGTGGGCGCGCGGGGAGGCGGCGCTGCGCTCGGTCGCGGCGTTGCTGCGCCGCTGCCATGAGGCCGCCGCCGGGTTCCGGCCGCCACTTGGCGCAAGCTGGTCGACGGAGCTGGCCGATCCCCACGGCGGGCCGCTGACCTGCCACGGCGACGTCTGCCCGCAGAACGTCGTCTTCCGCGATGGCCGCGCGGTCGCGCTGCTCGACTTCGACCACGCCGCGCCGGGGCGGGCCGTCTTCGACCTTGCTCAGACGGCGAAACTGTGGCTGGCGCTCGGGATGCCCGACGATAGGACGCGTGCAGCGGTCGAGCCGCTCGACGGGCTGCGGGTGCTGGCAGAGGGCTACGGACTGCCGGCGGAGGAGCGTTTGCAGCTCGTGGCGGCGCTCGGCGACGCGATCGCGGTCGGCGACCGCTTCGTCACCCGGCGCGTCGAACGTGAGGAGCCCGCGTTCGTGGCGATGTGGCGCGACGGCGGGCGCGAGCGGATGCTCCGCCGTCGCGAGTGGTTCGAGCGCGAGCGCAGGGCGCTAGAAGACGCGCTGGGCTCAGCTCCGCGTTAGCCGGCGAGACGACGCTCCCCGAACGCGCTGAGGCGGAAGAATCGTCGTGCGTGCCGCGCAGGGAGCGACGTGTGCGTCCAGCACACGAGCGAGCGAGGACAAAGGCCAGGGGCGGCGAGACGACGGCTAGCAGGCGCCGGGGTTCTGCTCGCAGAACGCATCCGTCCCGGCCCCGCCGGTCGCTCCACCGGTATCTCCACCGCCGGTGTCACCACCGCCGTCGGTCGTGCCGCCGCCGGGGGAGGCGCCGCCGCCGGTCGCACCGCCGGTGTCGCCGCCCGTGTCGCCGGTGTCACCCGTGTCGCCGGTCGTTCCGCCACCGGTGTCACCGGTGTCGCCCGTGTCGGTCGCGCCCGTGTCACCGGTGTCGGAGCTGCCGTCGTCGACGGTGCCGCCGGTGTCGGAGGAGCTGCTGTCGACGCCGGTGTCCGCGGCGGTGTCGTCGGCGGTCGAGCCGGGCACGGTCGCGGTCGTCGACGTTCTCGACGTGGTCGTGGCCGGCGTCGTCGAGGCGCCGGAGGGGATCGTGGCGCTCGTGCCGACCGTGAGCGGGGGCGTTTCGAGCGTCGCGGCGCTGTTGCTGCCGCCTCCGCCGCAGGCGGCGAGGCCGGCGGCGGCCAGCACGCCCGTTACGAGGGCGAGGAGCGGCTTGAGCGGTCGCGTGCTACGAGGCACGAGCAGAAAGGGCCCGCCTCAGCGGCCGATGGGAGCCATCCGACGGCCGCACGTGGGGCAGTCGTTCAGATCCTTCTGAGCGAACTGGTCGCACCAGTTGCAGATGCGCAGGTTCGCCACCGTCCATGGCAGGTTCGACGGCGATGGCGCGAGCGGAAGCAGCTGCGCGACGACCTCGAGGTCCTCGCCGGTCTCGCGATCGACGTAGCTGCGGTCGGGATCGGCCTCGATGATCACCTCGCGGCCAGTCGAGGGGGTCCGCATGCGATAACGCTGTTGAATGCTCACGGCCGGGGATGCTACCAACGCGACCGGTGGGAAGGCCCCGTCGTGCATGGGGTTCGGAGATGTGGCAGGGCGGTTAGGCTCCCCCGCGGAATGCGCCTGCTGATCTTCCACGGCTACCTGCTGGGCGGGACGGGCTCCAACGTCTACAACGCCAACCTCGCCGCCGCGCTGGTGCGGCTCGGTCACGAGGTCCACCTCCTGAGCCAGGAGCGGGCGCCGGAGCGGCTGCCGTTCGTCGACGCCGTCGGCGACTGGGACGGCGGCGAGCTGCGCCTGACGACGCTGCGCGAGCCGGTCCGCTGCACCGTCTACCGGCCGGCGCTGGCGGGCGTGCTGCCAGTCTACGTCGCCGACCGCTACGAGGGGATCGAGGCGCGCACCTACCGCGAGCTGAGCAATGTCGAGGTCGAGGCGTACGTCGCCGCCAACGTGCGCGCGGTGCGCGACGTCGTCGAGCGGGCCGACCCGGAGCTGGCGCTCGCGAACCACCTCGTGATGGGGCCGCTGATCCTCTCGCGCGCGCTCGGGCCGATCCCGTACGCGGTCAAGATCCACGGCAGCGCGCTGGAGTACACGGTCGCGCCGCAGCCGGAGCGGTTCCTCGACGCCGCCCGCCGCGGGATCGCCGGCGCGCGCGGCGTGCTGGTCGGCTCGCGCCACACCGCCGAGCGGCTGTGGGACACGCTGCAGGAGCCTGATCTGCCGGCGCGCACCCGCCTCGGGCCGCCCGGCGTCGACGTCGGCCGCTTCGCGCCGCGCGAGCCGGCCGCGGCGCAGGCCGGCATGCGCGAGCTGGCCGACGCGCTGCGGCGGCGTGTCGCGGAGGCCGCGACGGCCGAGGCGGCGATCGCGGAGATCCCGGTCGCGCCCTCCTCCTTCTCGCCCGACGACGCCGCCGCCGCGGCCGCATTGGAGCGGCTGCTGGAGGCGCCGGAGGATCCGCTCGTCGCCTTCGTGGGGAAGCTGATCGTCTCCAAGGGCGTCGACCTGATGGTCGCCGCCTGGCCGCTGGTGCTTGCGCAGGAGCCGCGCGCGCGGCTGGTCGTCGTCGGCTTCGGCGCCTACCGCGCCGGCGTCGAGCGGCTGATCGGCGCGCTCGCCGACGGTGACCTGGCCGCGGTCGCCGCGATGGTCGAGCAGGGCCGCGCGGCCGAGGGCGGGCCGGCCGGCACGCCGCTGCGCCACCTGCGCGCCTTCCTCGACGGCCTCGACGCCGACCCGGCCGCGCGCGAGCGTTACCTCGCCGCCGCGCGCACGCTGCGCGAGCGCGTCGTGCTGACGGGCCGGCTGGAGCACGACGAGCTGCGCGACCTGCTGCCGGCCTGCGCGGCGCAGATCGTCCCGAGCACCTTCCCGGAGGCGTTCGGGATGGTCGCGGCGGAGGCGGCGGCCTGCGGAGCCCTGCCGATCTGCGCCGACCACTCCGGCCTCGCCGAGGTCGCCGGTGCGCTCGCCGATGCCGTGCCCCCGGAGGCGGCTGGGCTGCTCGCCTTCCCGCTGGAGGGCGACGTCGTCGGGGAGATCGCCGCGCGGGTGCTGGGCTGGTTGGAGGCCGGCGAGGAGCTGCGCGCGCAGACGCGCGCGGCGCTTGTGGAGACCGTCCGCGCGCGCTGGTCCTGGGAGGGCGTCGCGCGCGGCGTGATCGCCGCCGCGCAGGGCCAGCTCGACGAGCTGGCGCCGCCAGCCAGACGTTCCGAGCGGTAGACACTGGATTCTCGGCCGGCGCCTCGGATAGAGTCGCGCATGGAGATGATGCAGAGCCCACGGAGACGAGCAGCGCTCGTCGCCACGGTCGCGGTCTCGGCGCTCGCCGGACTGGCCGGCTGCGGCGGTGACGACATCAAGGGGTCGCGCGCAGACCTGGTCCACGGCAAGCAATTGTTCGTGGAGAGATGCGGCGCGTGCCACACGCTGACGCGCGCCGGCACGAGAGGGACCGTCGGTCCCGACCTCGACGCCGCCTTCGCGCAGTCGATCGAGGACGGCTTCGGCCGCGACACCGTGCAAGGCGTCGTCTACGAGCAGATCCTCTATCCGAACTCCGAGATGCCGGCGAAGCTGGTCGAGGGGCAGAGCGCCCACGACGTCGCCGCCTACGTCGCCAACGCCGCCGCGAAGGGCGGCGACGACCAGGGCGCGCTCGCGACCGCCGTCAGAAGAGCGGAGCAGAGAGAGGCGACGGCCGAGAACGGCAGACTCGAGATCGACGCCGATCCGACCGGCCAGCTCGCCTACGTCGTCAGCGCGGCCACCGCGACCGCGGGCGCGCTCCAGATCGACTCCAGAAACGCGTCGACGGTGCCGCACGACATCGCGCTCGAGAGCTCCGACGGCACCGAGCTGGGCAAGGGCGAGACCGTCTCCGGCGGCGGCGTCTCGACCGTCAACACGGACGTCAGACCGGGCAGATACACCTTCTTCTGCTCGCTTCCAGGTCACCGCGAGGGTGGCATGGAAGGCACGCTGACCGTCAGATAGGCGACGCCGCGCCGCGCCGGGCCGCGGCCGCTTGGTCGCGGTCCTCCTGCTGGGAAGCCTGGTAGAAGAACCACGCCAGCGCGGCGAGGATGACGACTATGTCGAGCGTCATCATCAGGCCGCCGGCGGTGCCCTGGTCGGCGCGCGGGGTGAAGCCGAGCGGCCGTTCGCCGGTCCCGTAGGCGCCGGCGTACAGCACGCCCTTCGTGAAGACGAAGATCATGCCGAGGAACATCGTCGACATGCGCGCGGCGAAGATGTAGCCGATCTTCCACAGGTCGCCGGGCATCCGCCGCTTCTGCGGCTCCAGCACCGGCCACCACAGCAGCAGGTTGGCGACGAGGAAGAACTCGTGCTGGAGCGCGTGCAGGAAGGGATTGCTGAGCGCCCCTTCGAACAGCACGCTCGCGTGCCATGCGTAGATCGTCAGCACGTACAGCGGCAGCGCGACCAGCGGCCGCCGCAGCTGGCGGAAGATCCGCCGCAGCCAGCGCCGTCTGGCGAGCAGCACGAGCGCCGGGCGGGGGAGGTAGAAGAGCAGCAGCGGGGCCCGCAGCCCGGCCAGCAGGAACGGCGCGGCGAGATCGCCGAGCAGCAGGTGCTGGGCCATGTGGGCGCTCATCAGCTCGCCGTCGTAGGCGTCGAGCGGGCCGTTGAGCGCGACCGTCAGCAGCGCGATCCCGATCCACCAGCAGGCCTGCTGGCCGCGGCCTATCCGCAGGCCGCGGCGGCGCACGATCGCGACGGCGCGCAGGTAGAGCCAGCAGGCCAGCGCGACCAGCAGCAGGACGACGGGGTCGAAGGCGAATCTCACACCGGTGAGTCTTCCCGGCGGGTGCGCCGGCCGTTCACGTCAGCGCTCGCGCCAGCAGCACGAGCGCGACGATCACGACGGTGGCGATCAGCACGTAGAGGAGGAGACGGAACGCCTCCTCCTCAGAACGCAGCGGGTTCAGCATCGCGGCGCCACCTAGAGCAGGTAGACCGTGCTGTACACGATCACCCACATCACATCGACGAAGTGCCAGTAGATCCCGGGGATCTCGACGCCGCGATGCTCCTGCGGCGAGAAGTGGCCGCGGAAGGCGCGCGTCGTCACGATGATCAGGATCAGCAGGCCGAGCGCGACGTGCGCCCCGTGCAGCCCCGTCAGTCCGTAGAAGACCGACGCCTGCGCGCTGTCGTACGGCGCGAAGCCGATGTGGACGTACTCGTTGATCTGGATGAAGAGGAAGGTCGCGCCGAGCAGGGCGGTCGTCGCCATGCCGGCCTTGAACGCCGAGCGGTTGCCGCGCTTGATCGCCTCGAGCGCCCAGTGCAGCGTGATCGACGACGACAAGAGGATCGCGGTGTTGACGCCGGCGATCGCCTTCGGCAGCTCCGTACCCTCCGCCGGCCACGGATTCCCGTCCACGACCCGGATGAAGAAGTAGGCCGTGAAGAAGGCCCCGAAGACCATGATCTCGGAGATGATGAACAGCAGCATCCCGAGCATCTGCGGGTCCACGCGGGAGCTTCGATGCGCCTCCGGCGGGCCGTGGTGGTGCTCGGCCTCGCCGGCGTGGTGCAGCGAAGAGGTGGCGGAGGCGGCTTCCATCAGGCGGCCTTCGCTCCCGACTGCGCCGGGGCCGACTCGGCTTCGCTGACGTCGATCTCGATGTGCTCGACGGGCGCGGCGGTGATCTTCTGCACGCGGCCGATCAGGTCGCTGCGCAGCCAGCGCGAGCGCATCTGCGGCAGCGTCGCGATCACGACCTCGTCGACGCGGTGGAACTGCAGCGCGTTGGCGACCGCGGCGTACGGATCGGGGTCGCCGATCCCGCCCATCGCCGGTATGCCCTCTCTCGCCAGTCTGTCGAGCAGGGTCTGAAGGCGGGCCTTCGCCTGCTCGATGTGGTGGCCGTGGCCGCCTTCCTGCGGCACGACGACGAGGAAGCGGTGCGGCGACTCGCTCGCGCGCCGTCTCAGGTCCTCGAACAGCGCCTCACATCTGGCCGTCTTGTTGGTGACGATCAGCGTGTGCTTCTCGGGGTTCTTCTCGCGCTCCGCCTCGACGTCGACGACGACGTGCTGGATCGGCAGCCCGGTCGCGTGCTCGAGGCGCTCGATCAGGTCGTGGCGCAGCCAGCCCGAGCGCGTCTCGGGGTGGGTCGAGAGGATGATCTCGTCGATCCGGTACTCGCGCACGGCGTCGAGCGTCGCGGTGTACGGATCGGGGTCCATCACGTCGCCGATCGCGCTGATGCCGTGCTCTCTGATCGCGTCGAGCGTCTCGTTGATCCGCATCTGAGCCGCGTCGCGCACGGCGTCGTCGTAGATGACGTAGCCGCTGTGCGGGCGGTTCTGCGGGGCGATCACGACGAAGTCGGCGTCGCCGGCCTCATGTCGAGCGCGAATCGCGTCGACGAGGCTGCGGCCGCCATGGGTTTCGTTCGCGACCACGAGGACTCTTCTGGCCATGGTGCGCTTCACCTCACTCTCTGGTCGGTGACGTCGCGACGGAGCCGGCATGCGTCGGCTTCGCCTCTGTGGGCGATTGGAAGATGCCGTGGACGGCGCCGGGCACCCCGTACTCGTACGGGCCGCCGACGACCGTCGGGACGGCGTCGAAGTTGAAGATCGGCGGGGGAGAGGAGACCTGCCATTCGAGCGTCAGCGACCGCCACGGGTTGGCGGCGGCGCGCGGGCCGCCGCGCCAGCTCGCGACCATGTTGTAGAGGAAGACGAGCATGCTGAGGCCGAGCGCGAAGCTGGCGATCGTGACGAACAGGTTCAGCGTCGCGTACTGCTCGGCGTAGTCGGCGACGCGACGGGGCATGCCGTCGAGGCCGAGCAGGTGCATCGGGCCGAACGTGACGTTGAAGAAGACGAAGGTCATCCAGAAGTGGACCTTCCCCAGCGTCTCGTCGTACATCCGCCCTGTCATCTTCGGGAACCAGTAGTAGATCCCGGCGAAGATCGTGAAGAGCGAGCCGCCGAACAGCACGTAGTGGATGTGCGCGACGATGAAGTACGTGTCCGAGACGTAGATGTCGAACGGGATCATCGACAGCATCACGCCGCTGATGCCGCCGAGCGTGAAGGTCGTCAGGAAGCCGAGCGCGAACAGCATCGGCGTGTCGAGGTGGAGCACGCCCTTCCACAGCGTCGCCAGCCACGAGAAGATCTTGATCCCGGTCGGCACGGCGATGATCGCGGTCGTGATCATCATCGGCACGCGGATCCACGACTGCATGCCCGAGACGAACATGTGGTGGGCCCAGACGGTGAAGCCGAGCGCGACGATCGCGAGCAGCGAGAACGCCATCATGCGGTAGCCGAAGATCGGCTTGCGCGCCTTCACCGACAGGATCTCGGAGACGATCCCGAAGCCCGGCAGCATCATGATGTAGACCGCTGGGTGCGAGTAGAACCAGAAGACGTGCTGGTACATCAGCACGCTGCCGTTCTTGCCGCTGCCGACGAAGGCGTCGAAGTATTGGAAGCCGAGTGCTCGGTCGAGCAGGACGAAGAACTGCGAGGCGGCGATGAACGGCGTCGCGATCACGACCAGCAGCGAGGTCGAGAAGTTCGCCCACACGAGCAGCGGCATGCGGAAGAAGCTCATCCCCGGCGCGCGCATCGTGATGATCGTGACGAGGAAGTTCAGCGCCGTCGCGATCGACGAGGCGCCGGCGAACTGCACGCCGACGGTGAAGAAGACCTGCCCCAATGGCATGTCCGTCGAGAGCGGGGCATAGGCCGTCCAGCCGCTGGCGAAGGCGCCGCCGGGAGCGAAGAAGCTCGCCGTCAGCAGCACGCCGGCCGCCGGCAGCATCCAGAACGAGAGCGCGTTGAGGCGCGGGAAGGCCATGTCCGGCGCGCCGATCATCAGCGGCAGGACGTAGTTGGCGATGCCGGCGAAGACCGGGATCACGAACAGGAAGATCAGCAGCGCCGCGTGGACCGAGAAGAGGCCGTTGAACGTGGAGCTGTCGACGAACTGCATGCCCGGCTTGGCCAGCTCCGCGCGCATCAGCATCGCGATCAGGCCGCCGAGGAACATGAAGAAGAACGAGGTGCAGATGTACTGGATCCCGATCACCTTGTGATCGGTGTTGACGCGGAAGTAGTCCTTCCAGCTCGACGCGCCGTGCGAGGAGTGGTCCTCCGCGCGCGTCGGGCGGCCCGAGGCGTAGTAGAACCAGTAGTCGAAGCAGCCGAGCCCGACGAGGAAGAACAGCGGCGTCGCGATCAGCGCGACGGTCGTGATCGCGTCCCCGTCGGCCCACGCGTCGGGGTAGTGCATCAGCGTGCGCACGACCCCCACGAGTGCGTAGGAGAAGGCGATGCCGAGCAGGACGAACAGCCCTGCGCGATACCAGCCGGGGGCGCGGAGCTTTGCGGTCATCTGCGGGTCTCCTCCGTCATCTCGACACGCTCACGAGGTACGTCACCAGGCCGTCGATCTGCTCTGCTGACAGTGTCTCCGAGAAGTTGCCGGGCATCACACCGGCTTGAAAGCCCTCGGCGATTCTCGCGTCGGGGTCGACGATGTCCTCTCTGATCTGCTCCTCCGACTGGCCTCTCAGCGCGGTCGTGAGGTCCGGCCCCGCGGCGCCGCTGGTGCCCGCGTCCGCGAGCGTGTGGCAGCTGCCGCAGTTCTGCACGAAGGTCTCTCTTCCGAGCGCGGCCGCGTCGCCGCCGCTCGCGTCGCCGCCCGCGGCGTCGTCGCCGCCGGCCGCGTCGTCGCCGCCCGCGGCGCCACCGCCGCCGGCCGCACCGCCTCTGACCTGCTCGGCGATCCAGCTGTCGTAGGCGGCCGGCGTCACGACTCTGGCGGTCGAGCGCATCACCGCGTGGCCGAGGCCGCACAGCTCAGCGCAGACGACCTCGAATCTGCCGATCTTCGTCGGCGTCGCGCGGACCTCGGTCTCTATGCCGGGGACGGCGTCGATCTTGACGCGGAAGGCCGGGACCCAGAAGTCGTGGATCACGTCGAGCGCTCTGACCTTGAAGAGGATCGGACGGTCCTTCGGCAGCACCAGCTGCGTCGTCTCGATCGCTCTGCCGCCCTCTTGCGGATACGAGTATCTCCAGGCGAACTGCTGGCCGACGACGTTGACGACGAGCGTGTTCGCCTCCTTCTCCTCGATGTCGGTCAGGACCGTGTAGGCGTAGCTGCAAAGCGACACGAGGAGGATGGCGGGGACGGCGGTCCAGACGATCTCCAGGCGGGTGTTGCCGTGGATCGGCGGACCGTCCATCTTCTCCTGCCCGGGCCGCATGCGGAACTGCCAGACGGCGAACAGGGTCACGATGACGACGAGCACGAAGACCGGCACCGACACGATCATCAGCACGTCGTAGAGCGTGTCGATCGGCTCCGCCTGCTTGGCGGCGTCAGTCGGGAACCAGTCGATGACGAGCGCCAGCGCGATGCCGATCGCCGAAGCGACCAAGCCGACGATCACCATCAATGCGACCGGATGTCTACGCACGCGTGAAGCTCCTCGCTGCCGCCGTGGACCAGCTCTCCTGTGCCGATCCTAAGCGAGTCGTGGGACGGTGCGCAAACCTGGTCGGTAGCCGGACCATCAAGTGGTCGGTCATGTCCACTTGGCGCGTGCCAACGGGGCCCGTCGCGCATGCGCGCGACGCGGGCGGAGACGCGCGCACGCGCGCGAGGCGGAGGACCGCGGCTGAGGCGGCGGGCGTCTGGGGTGAGGCGGCCGGCCGCGCGGGCGCAGGCGAGGCGGCGCGCGGCTCAGACGAGCCGCGCGCGCACTCCTCGGGCGTCTTCTAGGCGGCGCGCTGCGCCTGCGAAGCGCCCTCGCGGGCGCGTGCGCGGTACGCGGACGGCACGCTGCCGAGATGGCGGCGGAAGGTCTTGGCGAACTGCGCCGGCTGGCGGTAGCCGACGCGTCGAGCTACCTCGCGGACGGTCAGCGACCCGTTCGCCAGCAGCTCGGCGGCCCGCTCCATGCGGACCTTCGTGAGATGCTCGCGGAACGTCGTGTCGCCGATCTCGGCGTAGGCGCGTTGGAGCTGCCGGCGCGAGGACGCCACCCGGCGGGCGATGTCATCGAGCTCGAGGTCGGAGGCGTACTCGGCCTCGACGATCCGCACGGCCTCGTTGTAGAGCTGCGTGCGGTGGCGAACTGTTCCTGGTCGTTGAGTTGGCACCGTACAGAGATACGGAGCGAGGACCACTTTTGGATGGTCTGAAAGCGCGATTGCGACAAGCTGGCGCGGTCGAGCCCTTTGGGTACGACACTGGTGATAGCAGGGATGTTGCCGACCGATTTGGTGGATAGCAGGCAGTTTGTGCGCGTCTGCGGGCGTGCGTGCTGACGTGGGCGCGGGCAATGGGCGTGTCGTCGCCCGGAAGGGGGGTATGCTTGCTGCAATCGTTGCAAGCGACCACGGAGGCGGCGATGCAGGTACGCGAGGGAATGTCCGCCACATCGCTGACCGTCGGTCCGGGGCACACGCTTCGGGAGGCGGCTCAGCTGATGCATCAGAGGTCGATCGGATCCGCGATCGTGCTCGACGGCGACCAACCCGGACCAGGGCTCCTCACGGAGCGCGACGTACTGGCCGCGATCGGCCGCGGGCTCGACCCGGATCGTGAGCTGGTGGGCGACCACCTCACCAGCGACCTCGTCTTCGCCGCCCCCGACTGGTCGCTCGAACAGGCGGCCTGCGAGATGGTGCGCGGTGGCTTCCGCCACCTGATCGTCGTCGAAGGCGGAGAGCTGGTGGGCGTGCTCTCGATGCGTGACGTCGTGCGCTGCTGGACGGAGGACGGCGCCGTCTGCGCCGTTCCGATGAGCGGCAGCGGGGTCGCGGCGCGTTAGCCCACCACGCGGCGGCCCTTAAACACAACCGGCCGCGCATGGCGGCCGGCAACAGTTGCGATCGAGCGGCGCCTGTGGGGGCGCCGCTCGTCTGTGTGGAACGGCAGCGGCTGCACGAGCACGCCACCGATCCGGCTGGGCGCCTGTGCGGCGCCCGTGCGTCAGTGGTACTTCTCGCCCGCGCCGTGGTCGAGCGGCAGGTGCGCGATGTCCCGGCGCGTGTCGGCGATCCAGCGGATCGTCGTGCCGAGGAACAGCGCCAGGCCGATGAACAGGATGATCAGACTCGTCGTGATTCCGACGACCGCGATCGTGATGCCGGCGGCGTTGAGGATCGGCAGAAGGCTCGGACCGGGGAGGTGGATCTCCTCACCGACGGGCGGGGGCGTCTGCTCAGGCTGGATCTGGCTCATGGTCCTAGGAGATGTAGATCGCGGCGGCCAGGAACGACGCGCCGAACATGAAGACGCAGACGGCCGTGGCGATCAGCGCGGAGCGGATGTTCTTGCGAGCGAGTCGGCGGTCCATGGGAGTTCCTCGAGTCTACGTTCAGGTCGGGTTTCAGGGGGTTCAGAGCTTCACGTCGGCCACCATCGCGCCGAACAGCAGCGCGAGGTAGAGCATCGAGAAGAGGTAGAGCTTGAGTGCGGAAGCGGGGGAGGGACGGCGCTGGAGTCTGATCGCGAGATACAGGAACCAGCCGCCGAGCAGCGCGGCGCAGACGGCGTAGATGCCGTCGAACAGCTGGCCGGCGAACGGCAGGAAGGTCACGGCCACGAGCAGGAAGCTGTAGAGCGTGATCTGACGCCGCGTCTCTTCCTCGCCGCGCACGACCGGCAGCATCGGCACGCCGACCTCGGCGTACTCGTCCTTCATCCGCAGCGACAGCGCCCAGAAGTGGGGCGGGGTCCAGTAGAAGACGATCGCGAACAGGTAGAGCGCGGCCGGGTCGAACGACTTCGTCACCGCGACCCAGCCGACGAGCGGCGGGATGGCGCCGGCGGCGCCGCCGATCACGATGTTCTGCGGCGTCGTGCGCTTCAGCCACAGCGTGTAGACGAAGACGTAGCCGAGGAAGCCGACCAGCGCGAAGACGGCCGCCAGGATGTCGACGGTCAGCGAAAGCAGCACGAACGAAGCGATCTGCAGGCTGAAGCCGTAGATCAGCGCCGCGCGCGGGCTGACGCGCCCTGACGGGATCGGCCGGTTGGCCGTGCGCGCCATGCGGGCGTCGATGTCGCGGTCGTACCAGTGGTTGACCGCGCCGGCGCCGCCGGCGGAGAGATAGCCGCCGATCAGCGTCAGCAGGATCAGGCCGACGGACGGGCTGCCGGCGATCTCCATCGTCGCGACCGTCGTCAGCAGCAGCAGCAGCTGGACGCGCGGCTTCGTGAGGGTGATGTAGTCCGCAACGACCTGACGCACGCCGCTGTGGGCGTGCGTCGGCTTGACGGGCGTTGTGAAGCGTGAAGCTTCCACGGGGGAGAGGCTACGCGCTCGCGGTCGTCTCGTGCTCGATACCGGACTGACGCTCCACCTGGCGGCGGATGTCCTTCATCGGCTCGACGGAGCGGACACGGGGCACCTCGTCGAAGTTGTTGACCGGCGGAGGCGAGGTCGTGAACCACTCGAGGGTGTTGCCCTTCCACGGGTCCGGACCGGCGATCGCGCCGTTCTTGTAGCTGCGGAGGAAGTTCCAGACCGACAGCAGGATGCCGATGCCGAGCACGAACGAGCCGACCGTCGAGATCTGGTTGTAGAGCGTCCAGCCGGCATCGCCCGAGTACTGGTAGATGCGGCGCGGCATGCCGGAGAGGCCGGCCGCGTGCTGCACCAGGAAGGTCAGGTTGAAGCCGACGAACATGACCCAGAAGGAGGCCTTCGCGAGCGGCTCGTTGCAGAGCCGGCCGGTCATCTTCGGGTACCAGTAGTAGAGCCCGCAGAAGATCGTGAAGACCGCGCCGCCCATCAGCACGTAGTGGAAGTGAGCGACGACGAAGTACGTGTCGGTCAGCTGCCAGTCGACGGGGAAGACGGCGAGGAAGATGCCGGTGATGCCGCCGATCACGAAGATCGCGATGAAGCCGACCGCGAAGTACAGCGGCGAGGCCATCACGATCGAGCCGCGCCACAGCGTCGCGATCCAGTTGAAGATCTTGACGCCCGTCGGGACGGCGATCAGGAAGGACGACAACATGAAGAAGCCGAGCACGACGGTCGGGACCGGCACCGAGAACATGTGGTGGGCCCACACGAGCGCCGCCAGGAAGGCGATCACGGCGGTCGAGGCGGCGATCGCCTTGTAACCGAAGATCGGCTTGCGGGCGAAGACCGGCAGGACCTCCGAGATGATCCCGAAGCCCGGCAGGATCATGATGTAGACCTCGGGGTGACCGAAGAACCAGAAGAGGTGCTGCCAGAGGACTGGCGAGCCGCCTTCCGTCGGGTCGAAGAAGTGCGTTCCGAAGTGGCGGTCGGTCAGGAGCATCGTGACCGCGCCCGCGATCACCGGCAGCGCCAGGATCAGCAGCAGGGCGTAGATCAGGATCGTCCACGCGAACAGCGGCAGACGGCCCCAGCCCATGCCGGGGGCGCGCATGTTCACGATCGTCGCGTAGAAGTTGACCGCGCCGACCAGCGAGGAGATGCCGGTGATGTGGATCAGGAAGATCCAGGCGTCCTGGCCGCCGGATGGCGTGTATATCTCGTTCGACAGCGGCGCGTAGGAGAACCAGCCGGCCTCCGGCGGCTGCCACAGCAGCGACGCGTAGAAGACGATGCCGCCGAAGGCGAGGAGCCAGAACGACAGCGCGTTGAGGCGCGGGAACGCCATGTCGCGCGCGCCGAGCATCAATGGCAGGAAGTAGTTCGCAAAGCCCGCCATCATCGGGACGACGAAGAGGAAGATCATCGTCGTGCCGTGGAGCGTGAACAGCTCGTTGTAATGCTCGGGCGTGAGGAAGTTGTTGTTCGGCGTCGCGAGCTGGACGCGGATCAGCAGCGCCTCGATTCCGCCGACCAGGAAGAAGGCGAAGGTGAAGACGATGTACAGGATCCCGATCTTCTTGTGATCGGTCGTGGTGACCCAGTCGATCCACCGAGCGCGCTGGCGCTCCTTGTGGACCTCGTGGGCGAGCACCTGCGGCACGGGCTGCGTCGCGAAGTCGGTGGTTGCCATGATCGGTCGGGTTCCTTTGTCCTAGTTGAGGTCGCCGTCGCGCGTGAGCTGCTCGCGCAACTGCAGGACTTCTCTGTCCGCAGCGGCGATGTCTCTTCTCTGCTGCTCCAGCCAAGCCGTGTACTCCGCCGGCGTCACGACGCGAACGCGAGCGGTCATGTCGGCGTGGTTGCGCCCGCAGAGCTCGGCGCACTGACCGACGTAGGTCTCGCCGGCCTTCGGGGCCTTGAACCAGGTGGAGTTCGAGTAGCCGGGCACGGCGTCGAACTTGCCGCCGAGCTTCGGGATCCACCACGAGTGGATGACGTCGGTCGCCTGGATGTCCAGGACGACGGTCGTGTTCGCGGGGACCACCATCTCCTCGTAGGAGTAGACGAGGCCGAAGCCGTTTCTCGTGCAGTCGGCGCCGTACGTGTAGCGCCAGATGTACTGGCGGCCGGTCACGCAGATGACGAGCGCTCTGCCGTTGGGCGGCTTGGGCAGGTCTGAAGATGCGGTCAGGACGCCCTCGGCCAGCTGCAGCCCGTTCGGGTCGCTGTTGGGCGGGTCCTGGATGGAGCTGAGCTTCGAGAAGGTGACGGCGGCGAGCGCGACGAGGATCAGCGCGGCGCCGACCGTCCAAGAGATCTCGAGCCGGGTGTTGCCGTGAATCTGTGCGGCGACCGCGCCCTTCTTGGCGCGGAATCTCCAGAGCGAGTAGAAGAGCGCGCCTTCCACCACGATGAACACGACGATCGCGATGTAGAGAACGATCTTGTACAGCGAGTCGATCTGGTCGGCGTTCGGCGAACCACCCGATTCCGGGGTGAGGAAGTCGGCGAACGCGCCGCTGGCGAAGACGAGCGATCCGATCGTCGCGAGCAGCAGGGCCGCGACAGCGCGGCGGCGAATGGAAGCAGTTTCAGGTCGCAAGGCGGCGCGGATTCTACCCACCGAGCGGTCACATGCTGCGTCACGTCCCCCGCTCTGCTTCCCGGGGTCAGCCGAACCCCCGTGGCTACGGGCTTTTCCCTGCACTCTGACCACCTCAGACACCTCTGAACTCGGGCGCTCGCTTCTGCAGGAACGCGAGCGCTCCCTCGGCGAAGTCGCTGCTTGCCGCCTGCTGCTGCTGGATCTCGGCCTCGAGCTCCAGCTGTTCGGCCACGCCGCTGTAGACCCATGCGTTGAGCTGTTGCTTGGTGCCTGCGTAGGAGCGCGTCGGCCCGGCCGCCAGGCGCGCGGCGAGCGCATCGGCCGCCGCGGTCAGCTCGTCGTCGGGGTGGACGGCGTTGATCAAGCCCCATTCGAGCGCTCTCGGCGCGCGCAGGCGCTCGCCCAGGAACGCCATCTCGATCGCGCGGGTGAAGCCGATGCGGGCGGGGATGAAGGCCGAGGAGCCGCCGTCGGGGACGAGGCCGATGTTGACGAAGGCGAGCAGGAAGTAGGCCGACTCGGACGCGAGCACGAGGTCGGCGCTGAGCGCGAGCGAGCAGCCGATCCCGACGGCGCCGCCGTGGACGGCTGCGACCACCGGCTTGGGCAGCTCGCGCAGGCCGGTGATGATCGGGTGGTAGCGCTCGACGAGGGCGGTGTGGACGTCGGGGTGGCCCTCGGGGGTGGGGTCGAAGCCGGCCGACAGGTCGGCGCCGGAGGAGAAGCCGCGGCCCGCGCCGGTCAGGAGCACGGCGCGGATCTCGTCGTCGCCTCCGACGCGCTCGATCGCGGCGCGCAGGTCGAGCCCGAACTGGGTGTCCCAGGCGTTCATCTTCTCTGGACGGTTCAGCTCGATGCGTGCGACTGCGCCGGCCCGGTGAAGGTTCACCGTGTCGTACGAGTGCACCAGCTCGTAGACGCTCATGGCCGGTGATCCTACGTTCGCGAGACGTTCGTGAGCGCCGATCCAGACCAACGAGCGAAGGTCGCGTGAGACAGCCCTCATATACTCCCCGCGCTTTGCGGAAGTCGAAGGCCCTCCGAGCCGCAGCCTGGGTTGTCCTGGCAGCCGGCGTCGCCGCCCCGGTCGTGCGCCGTCGAGTACGCCTGCCCAAACCCGCCGTGCTGGCGGCGGCAGCGGCGGCTCCGGTCGCCCTCTGCGTGGTCGTGCCGCGATCGCGGACGCGCGATGTTCTGACCTGCACCTTGCAGATGTGGGCCTACCTCGCCGCGTACGAGATGCCGCACGACGACCCAGACGCGCTCAGACGACGCGTGCACGTCGACTACCCCGTGCGGATCGACACGATCATCGGCCTCGGCAAGCCGCCGACGCTGCGGCTCCAGCGGCTGCTGTCGGCCCCCGGCAAGATGCGCGGGATCGAGAAGGTGCTGGTCTGGACCCACTGGGTGTGGTTCGCCGTCCCGCACGCGACGACCGCCTACGTGCTGATCCGCAGACGTGAGAGATTCGGCCGCGCGGCCGTCACGACCTACGCCGTCTTCGACCTCGGCGCGCTCGTCTACTGGCTGCTGCCGACGGCGCCGCCGTGGTACGCCCACCAGCAGGGCAGACTCGAGGACGCCGACCACACCCGCGTGCGGCGGATGATGATCGAGTACGGGGAGCAGTTCTGGAAGCACCGCTGGGGCCCGCTCTACAGTTTGTTCGCGGGCAATCCCCTGGCTGCCATGCCGTCCCTGCACTTTGCCACCTCCGTGAATGCCGCCCACGTCCTTCGTGAGGTCGGTCCGGTCGCGGGCGCGATCGGCTGGACGTACGCGCTGACGCTCGGCCTGGCGCTCGTCTACCTCGGCGAGCACTACGTCGTCGACCTGCTCGCCGGGCTCGCCCTGACCGAGGGCGTGCGCCACGCGGCGCCCGCGCTGACGCCGGCCGCGCAGTCGATCTCGCGCGCGGTCCAGGCGCTCGAGTTCAAGGCACGAGGTTGAGGCTGATGGGCGAGGACGGCATCCGCCGGTCGTCCGACACGCACGCCCCTTCGCCGGTCGAGGAGATCGAGGAGACCTTCGTCGAGGAGGACCACCACGACGAGGAGATGCCGCGCGTCGTCATAACGCGGCGGCGGCTGATCGCGTCGGTCGTCTTCGTCGCCGCCGTGCTCGCCTTCCTGTACTTCGTGCTGCCCGAGATCAGCGGCATGAAGGAGACGTGGGACCGCGTCGCCGACGGCGACCACGCGTGGCTGGCGGCCGCGCTCGCCTTCGAGATCCTCTCGATGGCCAGCTACGTCGCGCTCTTCCACGGCATCCACATCCCGCCCGGCTCGCGCATCTCGCTGCGCGACAGCTACCTGATGACGATGGCCAGCCTCGCCGCGACGCGCCTGTTCGCGGCCGGCGGCGCCGGCGGCGTCGCGCTGACGGCGTGGGCGCTGCGGCGCGCGGGGCTGCCGCGGCGCGAGGTCGCCGAGCGGATGATCGCCTTCCTCGTGCTGCTGTACGGCGTCTACGTGATCGCGATGATCGTCTGCGGGATCGGCCTGCGGACCGGGATCTTCAACGGCCCGGCGCCGTTCGGGCTGACGGTGCTGCCGGCGATCGTCGGAGTCGTCGCGGTCTGCCTGTTCGTGCCGCTGGCGTTCGTGCCCGAGGACTTCCCGGAGCGGATCGAGCGGATGGCGCCGCGGCGGCCGCGCGCGGCGAAGTGGCTGCGGCGGTTCGCGCTCGGACCGGCCTCGATGCGCGGCGGCATCCGCTTCGCCTTCTACAAGGTGACGCACCCCGACCGCGCGATGTTCGGCGTCGCGACCTGGTGGATCTTCAACGTCGCGATCCTGTGGGCGTCGTTCCACGCCTTCGGCGAGGCGCCGCCGCTGGCCGTGATCGTTCAGGGCTACTTCGTCGGCATGCTCGGCAACCTGCTGCCGCTGCCGGGCGGGATCGGCGGCGTCGATGGCGGCATGATCGGCGCCTTCGTCGCCTTCGGCGTCGGCGGTTCGCTGGCCGTGCTGGCGGTGCTCGCCTATCGGCTGCTCGCGTTCTGGCTGCCGACGATCCCCGGGATCATCGCCTACCTCGGCCTCCGCAAGAGGGTCGAGACGTGGCGGCGAGAACCTGCGGCGGTCTAGTCCCGGGCCTCGCAGAGGCACGCTATCCTTACTGAAGTATTGAACCGCGATCGGAGAACCGAGTCACCCATGTCAGACGTCGAGAACGTGATCATCGTCGGCAGCGGTCCGGCCGGCTACACGGCGGCGCTGTACACCGCACGGGCTGACCTGAGACCGCTCGTGATCGAGGGCTTCGCCTGGGGCGGCCTGCTCCAGCAGACGACCGAGGTCGAGAACTACCCGGGCTACAGAGAAGGCGTCATGGGCCCGGTCATGATGCAGGAGTTCCGCGACCAGGCCGAGCGCTTCGGGACGCGCTTCATCACCGACGACGCGACCAGAGTCGAGCTCTCCGACGGCGGCATCCACACCGTCTGGGTCGGCGACGACGCCTTCCGCACGAAGGCGGTCGTGCTCGCGATGGGCGCCCAGCACAAGAAGCTCGGCGTCGCCGGCGAGGAAGAGCTCAGCGGCCGTGGCGTCAGCTACTGCGCGACCTGCGACGCGGCCTTCTTCAAGGAGCACGAGACCGTCATCGTCGGCGGCGGCGACTCCGCGATGGAGGAGGCGATCTTCCTCGCCAAGTTCGCCGGCAGAGTGGTCGTCGTCAACCGCCGCGATGAGTTCCGCGCCTCGGCGATCATGCTCGACCGCGCCAGAGAGGCGCACAACATCGAGTGGCTGACGCCGTACGTCGTCGACGAGTTCCTCGCCGGTGAGAGAGGCGCGATGGCGAAGATCCGCCTCAAGCACACCGATACGGGCGAGACGCTGGAGCACAGCGCGACCGGCGCCTTCATCGCGATCGGCCACGAGCCGCAGTCGGAGCTCGTCGACGGCCAGGTCGACCTCGACGAGAACGGCTACGTCAAGACGACGGGCCTCTCGACGCGCACGAACCTGGCGGGCGTCTTCGCCGCCGGCGACCTCGTCGACCACACGTACCGTCAGGCGATCACGGCCGCCGGCTCAGGCTGCAAGGCCGCGCTCGACGCCGAGTGGTACCTGCGCGACACGCCGCCCGAAGTGGCCGCGCGCGAGGTCGACCCGACGGTCGTCGAGGCCTAGCGGAGATAGATCGGGTTGGAGACGATCCAGGTGCGGGGCCGGCCGGCGTCCAGCAGCGTCGCCTCGACGCGGTAGACGCCGGCCTCGCCGGCCGTCGCGTCGAGGCTCGTGCCGCTGTGCGCGCGAGCGAACTCGACGCCGTCACGCAGGATCCGCACGTCCGCTCTGCGCGGCAGCCGCACGTGCAGCGTGAAGCCGCCGGCGGTCGCCTCGCTGCCGATCTCGACGTGCTCGGGGCCGTCGGCCCAGAAGCGGAAGCCGCCGGCCGGCGCGATCGCGTCGCGGGCGAGGTAGCAGCGGCCTTCGCGCAGGGCGGCGTAGACGGCGTCACGGTCGGCCGCGGCGTCGCCGCTCGGCGGCCGCTCCAGCAGCACGTGCGTGCGCAGCAGCTCGAAGGCGTGGCGGTAGCTCATCAGCCGCAGGGGCACGCGGCCGCCGACCCGCAGCCCGAACTGGTGGGCGTCGAGGCCGCCGATCGCGACGACGCGGCGCTGCGCGCCGGCGCGGTCCCAGGCGGCGAGCGCCTCGGGGCGGGGGTGGTCGAGCTGGCGCGCGGCGCGCGGGCCGAGCAGGAAGCGCAGCGCGTCGCGGCGGTGCTCGAAGCGCTCGATCGTGTCGGTCACCACCGACCACAGCTCGACGCCGGTCGCGGCCGGCGGGAAGGGATCGTCCCAGCCGGTCGCGGGGATGAACGGGAACGGTCTGACGCCGGTCGAGAAGGGGTGGGCGGTGAAACCGATCCCGCCGGCCTCGGAGACCGCTTCGGCGACCTGCTCCGGCGTGCGCCCGCGGTGGTCGACCGGGGCGTCGATCCCGAACGCGAGGTAGTGGTGGCCGGGGCGCTTGGTGACCTCCTCGCCGACGCAGACGAGCACCGAGCCGTGCCAGCGCTCGTGACCGTGGTAGCGGGCGGCGAGCGTGTCGTGGTCGGTCAGCAGCACGACGTCGGCGCCGGCGGCCGCGGCAGCGGCAGCGATCTCGGGGACCGTGCCGGTCCCGTCGGAATGCCGCGAGTGCACATGCACGACGCAGGTCAGGTCGATCATCGGGGCGAGAGGGTACAGCGGACCGCTTGCAATACGGATGCGGGGCCAAGCAAAGGCCCGCGAGTTCCCGCCGTCGGCGGTCCTTTCACGCGCCGCCGTGGAACTCGCAATGCGGCGTCAGCCGCACGGCTTCCGGCCACGGGGGGCGGTTGTGGCCGGAAGCCAGTGGGCCATCAGGCACCGTGACGTCGGTCCGCGGGCGCGGACACGCCGGGGAGGACGCGCCCGCCTTCGGGTGGAATCGCCGCGGCGTCACGGACACCTGCTGGAACCCGCGCGCGGCGTGGAAGTTGCGCCGCACCGGAACGCGGTCGATGGTCGGCGACGGCGATAGACTCGCGCGTTGATGGACCCGTTCGCCGCGATCATGTTGGGCATCGTCGTGTTCGTCTCCGTGGCGCTGATCGCGCTGGGGCTCTGGTATCCCGGCTCAGGTGCGGCGCAGGTCGGCTGGAGAACGCCGAAGGAGCACGCCGAGCGTGAGGCGGCGCTCGACGAGGAGGACCTCGAACAGCTGCTGGAGGCGGCCAACGAGCGGCGGCGGGCACGTGGAGAGCGCGAGCTGACCGTCGACGGCCTCGTGGCCGAGCAGCGCGACGCGGCGCTGGCGGCGATCGACGCGCGCCGGGCGGCGAAGGCGCGCGAGCGCGAGGCGCAGGCAGGCGAGACGGCGCGGGCGCGGGAGCGCGGCGCGGGCGAGACCGCGCGGGAGCGCGGCGCCTCCGACGACGCCGCCGGCTGATGGCGCGCGTGCTGATCGTCGGCTGCGGCGGCCGCGGTCAGACGCTTGCGCGGGCGCTGCGCCAGCAGGGACATGCCGTTCGCGGGACCACGCGCACGCCGCTGGGCGGTGCGCGCGCGGCCGCGATCGAGGCGGCCGGCGCGGAGCCGTGGAGCGGCGACCCCGACCGCATCGCGACGCTGACCGGCGCGCTCGACGGCGTCACGGTCCTCTGCTGGCTGCTCGGCTCGGCGAGCGGCTCCGCGGAGCAGCTGGCGGCGCTGCAGGGACCGCGGCTGCGGATGCTGCTGGAGCGCACGATCGACACGACCGTGCGCGGGGTCGTCTACGAGGCGGCCGGGAGCGTGCCGGCCGCGCTGCTGGCCGACGGCGCGCGGTCGGTGCGGAGCGCCTGCGCCCGCTCGGAGATCCCGCACGCGCTGCTGGAGGCGGATCCGCGAGAGCGGGCCGGCTGGCTGGCCGCCGCGCTGGCCGCGATCGACGGGCTGCTGGTCGCCGAACGTCAGTCGTGAGCGCCGGCGCCCGCGAGCGGGCCGATCCGCTGCAGGAGGTCGCCGAGGATGCGCGCGGTGGCGCCCCAGATGAAGTGGTCGCCGACGACGTAGGAGTCCGTCTCGAAGGTGAAGCCGCGGCGCGTCACCGGCCGCTGGTCGAAGCCCTCGACGAGGGCGCGCAGCGGCAGCTCCATCACCTGCGCGACCTCGTTCTCGCTGACGACCCAGTCGGTGTCCGGCCGCGGGATCAGCCCGACGTGCGGGTAGATCACGTAGCCGGTCACGAACGTGCGGACCGGCGTGAGCGTGCCGACGAGGTCGACGGTCGCGGGCGTCAGGCCGACCTCTTCCTCGGCCTCGCGCAGGGCGGTCTCGTGCAGCGGCTCGTGCTGATGGTCGCGCCGGCCGCCGGGGAACGAGATCTCGCCCGGATGACGTCTCATGTCCTCGCGCCGCTTCGTGAAGACGGCGTGCAGCTCATCGCCGGCGAGGAACAGCGGGACGAGGACGGCCGCCTCCGTCTCGTGCGCGAGGTCGACGTCGGCGACCGCACCGGGGTCGCCGAGGCGCCGTCGCAGCTCGTCTCCGATCGCCGTCGTCATCCTCGTCTGAGGATAGAGGGGAGCGGGCGGCGGGCGGGGCGGCCGGGACGGGCGGGCCGGGCGATCAGGAGACGAGCTCGATCCGCTCGTCGAACATCACTTCGCCGTCGAGCGTGCGGTGCACGGGGCACTTCGCCGCGATCACCGACAGCCGCTCCAGCTGCTCCTCGGTCAGGTTCGCCGGCAGCCGCAGCGTCAGTCTGAAGCGGGTCGGCGCACCACGCTCGGCCGGCGAGTACTCGGTCTCGACGGCGATCCTGCCGATGTCCCAGTTCTTGCGCCGCGCGTACATCTCGATCGTCGTCGCCGTGCACACGGCGAGGCTCGCCGCGAGCAGCTCCTGCGCGCTGGGGCCGTCGTCCTCTCCGCCGTGCTCCGGAGGCTCGTCCGCGATCAGTTGGTGGCCCCGCACGTCGATCTCGTGCGTGAAGGTCCCGGTTCGTCGCGCGATCGCCTTCATGCATCGTCCTTCACTGGTCGGAGTCGTTGAGAGCGGCGCCCATCGTAGCGAGACGTTCGGCCCTAATCGAACAGCGGGTTGAAGAGCAATCCGGTCGGGACCTTCGGGAAGAAGTAGGTCGACTTCGGCGGCATGCTCTCGCCCGCCTCGGCGACCTCCTGGACCTGCTCGATCGGGGTCGGAGCCATGAAGAAGCCGGCGTCGACCTCCTCGCTGTCCAGCAGGTCGAGCGCCTCTTCGAAGTCGCGCGCGTAGTCGAGCCCGTCTCTGTGGTCGATCTGCTCGTCGCTCATGCCGAGCGCGTGCTTGAGGATCACCGCCTCCAGCACCGCCGTGTCGAGCCGCTGGTAGGCCTCGCTGCGCCCGCCGAGCAGATCCTCGGCGATCGACTCCTCCTTCAGCGCGAGCAGGTAGGGGACCTGACCGCGCGCGTCCATGTAGCCGAACTGGACCCGTTCGTCGCCGCCGCGCGGGTCGGGCACGAGCGAGCCGCGATCGGGCAGCTCGCTGACGTCGAACTGCTCGCGGATCACGCGGTCGAGCGCGTCCTGGCGGTCGGGGTCGCTCTCGATCCCGCTGACGAGGCGGTGGGTGGGGAAGACGGTCAGGCCGGGATCCTCGAGCGCGACGAGGCACATCAGCACCCAGCGATGCGGTCCCTCGCCGCCGATCTCCTCGGCGTAGACGCGCGCGGTCTCGTAGCGATGGTGACCGTCGGCGATCAGCAGCTCGGCCTCGGCGACCGCCTCGACGACGGTCTCCAGCGCGTTTGGCTCGGTCACTCGCCAGAGGCGGTTGACGGTGCCGTCGGCGTCTTGGGTTTCCGCGAACGGGGCGGTGGTGCGCACGTGCGGCGTGAGCGCGCTCCAGGCGGTGCTGCCCGGGTCGGAGTAGAGGCTGAAGATGGGGCTGAGGTTGGCGCGCGTGGCGCGCGTCAGGCGCAGCCGGTCCTCCTTGGGACCGGGATGGGTGCGCTCGTGCGGGCGGATGCGGCCGGCGCCGTAGGGCTCGACGCGGACTCTGCAGAGGAAGCCGTTGCGGATCCGTCTGCGGCCGTCGGGGCCGACGTACTCCTGCTGCAGCGGCCAGATCGCGGGGACGGGGTCGCGCACGAGGGCCTTCTCGGCGCGCCAGCTCTCCAGCAGCTGCGCGGCGTGGTCGTACTGGTCGCCGGTGCCGTCGCCGGCGGGCGGGGGCGCGGGGAGGTCGAGGTGGACGACGTTGTAGGGCGACTGCGCCGCCAGCTCGGCACGCTGCTCCTCGTCGATCACGTCGTAGGGCGGCGCGGCGAGCGCCTGGAGCGGCCCGGCCGTCGCCAGGTCGTAGTGGAGCGCGGTCAACGGCAGGATCTCGGCCATGGGCGCAGGCTAGTTGGTGCGGCGTCCGCCCGGGGTTCAACCAGTTGTTCAGGTGGGTAGGGACGCGGTGTGTCTCGCCTGGTGTCGGGCCTCTGCGTGCTGTTGCTGGCCGTGCTTCTCATGAGCGAGAGCGCCCGCGCGGTCGTCGAGCAGCCGTTCGTCGTGCGCTACTCGGCCAACGACAACGGCGGCATCTGGGTGACCGGCGACACGCTGATGACCTGCCCGGCCGCGGTGGCGGGCTGCGCCGCCGCGCAGGCGGGGACAGCGAGCGGCGCCGCGCTCAACAACAACGGCTACGCGATGGGCTTCGTCGACGTCGACGGCGACCCCGCGACGTTCAACTCCTCGACCTCCACGTACGCGCCGCCGGTGGGATCGAGCGTGTTGTTCGCCGGGCTCTATTGGGGCGGGCGGGTGTCGGCCGGCAGCGGCGGGCTGCCGGCGGCGACGCCGGGCGCGCGCGGCTCGGTGCTGCTGCGCGGGCCGGGCTTGTCTGCCTGGACGGCAGTGAATGGCGCGGTCGCCGACAGCAGCGCGGTGCCGGGCGCGTACAGCGGCTTCGCCGACGTGACCGCGCTGGTGCAGGCGGGCGGGGTGGGGCAGTGGTCGGTCGCCAACGTGCAGGCGGGCACCGGGCTCGACCGCTATGCGGGGTGGGGGCTCGTCGTCGTCTTCAGATCGGCGAGCCAGCCGCTGCGCAACCTGACCGTCTTCGACGGGCTCGCGGCGATCCAGCAGGGTGACCCGCCGCTGTCGCTGACGGTGAGCGGCTTCGTCACGCCGCAGGCTGGGGCGGTCCGCACCGCGGTCGGGCTGATCGCCTACGAGGGCGACCGCGGCAGCGCCGGCGACAGAGCGCTGCTCGGCGGGCAGCCGCTCACCGATGCCGCCAACCCGGCCAGCAACCTCTTCAACAGCTCGATCTCGGCCGAGGGCGTCGACACCGGCGCGGCGCGTGCGCCCGGCTACGTCAACCAGCTCGGCTTCGACGCCGACCGGATCGTCACCAACGGCCTGATCGCCAACGGCGCGACGAGCGCGACGCTGGAGCTGTCGACGACGCTCGACCAGTATCTGACGCCGATGGTGTCGCTGACGACTGAGCTGTCGGCGCCGCTGCTGTCGGTCACGAAGAGCGTGGTGAACGTGACGCGGGGCGGTGGCGGCGCCTCGGGCGCGGCGGCGTCGCCAGGCGACCTGCTGCGGTACACGGTGACGGTCTCCAACACGGGCGACGACGCGGCGGCCGATGTGGTCGTGAGCGATCCGGCGCCGGGTGGGACGGCGGCGTCCTCGCCGAGCGCGGTCTCGCTCGGCACGATCGCGCCGGGTGGGTCGGCGAGCGCGGTCTTCGAGGTCGTCGTCGGGGCTGGCGTGCGTGACGGAGACCAGATCGTGAACGTGGCCTCGGCCGCGGGGCGGGGCGTGACGGCGGGGCAGCCGGTGAGCGGGGCGAGCGGGGAAGTGCGGACGGTCGTACAGGTACCGGTGGTGCCGGTGCCGGTTGCGCCCGTGGCCCCGGTGGTGCCGGATGATGCGGGTGCGCCGCCGATCTCAGTCGTGACGGAGGTGACGCCGTCGCCGCCGGTCGTCGGCGAGCCGGTGCTTGTGCGGTCGGTGCTCGCGAACGAGACGAGCGCGCCGATCGCGGACGTCGTGGTGACGGTCGCGGTGCCGGGCGCACGGCTGCTGTCGGCGTCGGTGGAAGAGGGCAGATGCGTGATCGAGGGCGCGATCGCCAGATGCGCGGTCGGGACGCTCGACCCGGGCGAGCGCGTGGTGCTGCGCGTGCGGGCGGTCCCGCGGCGCGCGGGCGCGCTGCTGCGGCCGGTGGTGACGGTGCGCGGCGACGGGATCGCGACGCGCCGGATCGTCGTGAGAGGGGCGGGCCGGGTCGCCCGGCCGGCGGCGCTGCGGGTGACGAAGCGGGCTTCCGTGCGCCGCGCACGTCCCGGCGAGGTCGTCTCGTACGCGATCGTCGTCCGATCGGTCGGCGGCGTTGCGGCGCGCGGCGTGCGGGTCTGCGACGTCGCGGGGCCGGGCGTGGAGCTGCTGAGCATCGTCGGATCGGTCGGGACGGTCTCGCGCTCGTCGACGCGGGTCTGCTGGAAGGCGGCGCGGGCGCTGGCACCGGGGCGGGCGCTGCGGTTCGGCGTGGATGCGCGGGTTGGTGGGGAGCGTGGCGGGGCGGGCGTTGCGGCGGAGCTGGCGGGCGGGCGACTGGTGAGCGTGGCGAACGTGGCGCGTGCGGTGGGGGCGAATGTCGCTGGCGGGCGGGTTGCGACGGCGCGGGTTGTTGTGCGCGTCGTGCCGCTGCGGCCGGGGCCGTGCGCGGCGGCCGCGGCGGGTTGGCCGGGCTCGCCGACGGCACGGGCTGCGTGTTGAATGGGGCGGGCTGCGTGCTGAGCGGGGCGGGCTGCGTGCTGAGCGGGGCGGGCCGGGCTGGGCCGGGCCGGGCGCTACTGCGCCCGCGCGAAGCTCGGCTGGATCTCGATCTCGCTCGTGAGCGAGTTCGCGATGAAGCACTCTCTGTGCGCGACCTCGACGAGATGCAGCAGCCGGGTGCCCTGCGGCAGCGTGCCCCGGATCGTGATGCGGGGCCGCAGCACGATCCGCGTCACCCGCGCCGGCCGCGGCTCCTCCGGCATCTCGGCGACGGCGCTGTCCTCGTAGCCGACCACGTCGATCCGCGCCCGCGCCGCGACCGCGAGAAAGCTGAGCAGCTGACAGGAGCTGGCCGCGAGCAGCAGCAGCTGCTCCGGGTTGAGGAGGGCCGGGTCGCCGTTGAACGCGGGGTCGGCGGTGAGGGACAGCTCTGCCGGGCCGACTGGTGGCTTGTCCTCCGCGGTCGGGGTCGCCGCCGTAGCCAGCGCGATCGCCTCGTGCGCGCGGTCGTACCCGTCGTACCCGACCCCGGTCGACCCGGCCCACCGCGTCAGCGCGGCATACATGTGCGTCACGCCCATACCGTCCAGAGACGGTAGCCGCCCTCCGGAACGGACGTATACTCGACCGGAGTCGCGGGGCGTGGCGCAGCCTGGTAGCGCGCTCGCTTTGGGAGCGAGAGGTCCCGGGTTCGAATCCCGGCGCCCCGACTTTACGAAGTGCCTGCTAGTTCGCTGTTTTCGTCCGGCGGTCCGATTCTAAAAACGGCCGAAAATCGGGCGAGGGAACAAAAAGGGGACAAGCAGTTGGGAGGCGAAGGGGCGACGGCGGCGACGAACAACCCGCTCCCTTCGGGCTGAATCCTGGTTCGATAGCGGTGTGCGCAACGGGCTGAAGGTGATCGCCGCAATCATCCTGGCGGCGCTGCTTATTGGAGCTGCCCTCATAGGGCTCTTCGTACTGCTTCATGACGTCGCTCCTTCATGGGCAGACCCGAGAATCACCGATCCGGTTGACCGCGCCGCCGACATCGGCCGCGTTCGCACGGCAATTCTCGCGGTCGTCGCGGGAGTCATCGCCGTGGTCAGTGCGACCGTGGGCGCGCTTTCGTTGCGTCATGCAAGCCGGGTCCATCGAGCGACCCAATCGAACGAGCAAGCGCGTCGAGCGAACGAGCTGTACGCCGCAGCGGCCACCCAGCTTGGATCACCGAACCCGGCGGTCCGACTCGCAGGGATCTATAGCTTCGACCGGCTCGCCGAGCAAGAGCCGCAACTCCGCCAGACGATCGTTGACGTTTGGTGCGGTTATCTCCGCATCGCGCCCGAGCCAGAGCCAGTTGACCCGGCAGGTGGACAACCATCACCGGTTCGTCGTGGGCGAGATCGGGAAGTACGGCAGACGATCCAGCGCCTGCTTGCGCAGCACCTGTCTGTCACAGACCATCATTGGTCAGAACCGCTGAACCTCGATCTGCGCGGCGCGGAACTGGTCGACTTGACGCTCGTCGATGTCGCCATGACTGGCGAGCTCGACCTCCGGGGTGCGCGGTTCTACGGCGCGACCCTCCTCGACGATTCTCACTTTCAGCGCATCAACGCGCGCGACGCCCAGTTCCTCGGCAACACGTCCTTGAGCGGCACGTCCTTCGGTGATCTAGCGGATTTTTCAGATGCTCGATTCGACGGGCCGTTCGAGGCCGTGAGGGCTAGGTTTCGTCAGGGCGCACTATTTGTCGGTAGTTCCTTTGGCGACGGTGCCAACTTCACCGACGCGCACATAACAGGAAGCGCAGACTTCGAGCACGCGACGTTTACGTCAGCCGGGTTCGACAATGCCGTATTCGCACCCGCCGAAAGACGATCCACCTTGGTCGACTCGGCCGCGGACGCCCGTTTTGAAGGGCTTGTGTTTGAGCACGCGTCATTCGACTGGCTGAGCCTTTCCGGCGCCAAGATCAGCTCGACGGCTAACTACTGGGAAGCATCCGTCCATATCCAAGTCGGGGGGCCTGACGGTAAGGCCTATCGCGCGGAGAGAGACCCCCTTTTTCTCCACGATCTGCTGGGAGGCTCTGTTACCGACCCTCCCGGGCGTCCGCCCGCCGGTCGAAGACCCCGCTAGGGCGCAAGACGAGCCAACTGCTCCGGTCGCCAGCCCGACGTCTCGGAGGCTCGTCCCGCGAAGGCTCACAAGCATCCGCTTTCCATCTGTTCTGGACCCGCGACGCCGCCTCTCGATCGCGACGGACGCGCGAAAGCATGGACAGACTAGATGCACGGAGTGCGATGGACGCCACGCTCGGACAGCTTTTAGCTAGGCCATGCCCTCGTGGATCGCCCGTTGGTGAACGCAAATCATCAGCGATCCACGCGGCTTCGCAGTGCACGGCGTCGTTCCAGAAGTTCGAGCGTCTGCTCGGCACGCTGAAGCCACAAGCCGTAGACGGCTGAAGCAACGGCAGCCAAGACCAGCACAACGAGCACGGTCTCGCCTACGGCGCCAAAGCGAGCCGGATCAAAGACGAACCACGCGATCGGTCCGAGGCTCGTAGCCGCAGCCGCAGGCAGCTTCCCCCTCATGTGTCCGGCACGACGATCACGAGGCGTTGCCGGTCATGGGGCTATGCGGCCCCTACGCGGATGCTGATGATGTCGAACGCTCGGAGTTCCCGGAGCAAGTCGAACACTTTCGCTTCCAACTTGTCCTTCTCGAACGAGATATATCCAATCGAGCTGAAGTTGGACGCCAACGTCAAACCCTCTTCCTTGAAGACGATGATGCGGTTGTCGTAGAGGACGCCGGCGGCACCGAGCTCGTGGATAACGTTCTCGCTGGGGCGCCATTGGGGCTTGCCGTCAACGTCTCGGAACTCCTCATCGGCGGTGAAGATAAGAACTGCGGCACCGCACTCGCGCATCGTCTCCGCGACCTTGTGCGGGATTGGCCGACCAGCGTTGGCTTCGTAGATCGCTTCCTTATGCGGAATGCCCCACTCGTCGAGCACGCGGATGAGTTGCTCAAGGGGCTTCCGGTTCTTGCCGTGACCGAGGAAGATCGAGTTGGGCCGCTCGGAGAGCGCTGAGCCAGAGTCGGGACTTCTTCTCCCGTCCCGCGGCTCGCCAAAGACCGCCTCGTCCGAATTCTCCGGCTCATCGACGTCAAGCTCATCCTCGGCGTCCCGGCCCGTTGGCGGCGCGTTGAAATCAGCTTTCAGGTGAACGCCCGTTGCCGGTTCGGAGTTGAAGAAGAGATCGCCCTTGATCTCCGTGACCAAACCCAGCTCACGAGCCTCGGCTCTCAGCAGTTCCTGCACCCGAGAGGCGGCCTCAGGTGGGACGCCCATGCTGATGAGCACGTTGTTGGCAATGTCCGGGCGGGGAAACTTGTTTCCCCGATACTTCGTGACAAATTCTCGAAGCACGCGTGGTCTGAGGAATGCCTCTTGGAGGGCTGCGAGATCGTCGCCTTCTTCGGTAGGGGCGATTGCTCGGACGCCGAGGTCAGTAAGGGCAATGGAGCCTGAGTTGTAGGCCCCTGTCGTGAGCCCGTAGGCCACGGCAGCGCCAGTGATCGAGCGAAAACCGCCCGAGGTCGGCTTGATACCGAGAGCTTGAGCAATCTGGATCGGCGACGCAGGCTGCAACGCATACTCGTCACGGAGCGCTTGGGCTACCCGGATGGCCTCGTTGAGGGTGTGGCTAGGAACGTCTGCCTGACTGAGCCGCCGTCGTCTTCTGCTGCTGTCTGCGTCTGCTTTCAATCTGATTGCCATTGGTGGCCAATATTTCCTTTGTGTAGGGAGAATAGCTGCGCCTGCATGACAGTTTGCCACATGCTGAACACGTAACCAAGAAATTTGACTACGGATTTCTCTTTGGCTGGCAGAACGTTGAACCAATGGTTGATCCGGCACGAAAAGCACCAATAGCAACCATGAGGAGTCCCAGATGACCAGCAACGGCCAGCAAGGGCCCCGGGAGCAAAGTTGTTGCAAACTCGTCTAGAGCTTCCGCAGTTGCCTGAGTAGCGTCAGCAGCTCACAACGAAAAGCGGCCCGGCAGGTGCTGGAACACCCCCGGGCCCGGCACAGGAGCGGTAACTCCCATGCATAAGAAGCGTAACCCGCACGCGCTGTCGCGTGAGCACTTGCTGTTCGGCAACGCGGTGCGGCAGCTCCGCGCGCGCCGGGACATCTCGCAGGAGCAGTTGGGCGATCGGTCGGGGTTGCATCGCAACTATGTCGGGGCGGTCGAGCGCGGGGAGATCAACCCGACGCTCAAGACCATGTTGCGCCTCTGTCACGGGCTGGCGTTGCAGGCCTCGGAGCTGATGCTGATGTTCGAGGACAACCTCCGCCGCGATCACGCCGAGCGCGCAGAGCAGCCCGGGCGGCCGCTGTTCGGCGGGCTCGCGACTGGGAGAGGCGTCCGCGGTGGCGGTGGGTCGGCATCGATGGATCGAGCGCGGTTCAGAGCTTGACCGTGGCGGTTTGGATCGGCGCGGCCGAGGTGTCGGCCGCGCCGGGGAAGGTTCCTGCTGTGGAGGAATGCCGTCGGCGGAGGGGGCGAACTTTCGCGCGAGCAGGCTCTAGGAGTGACGCTCCCGTTCGTCGTGGGGGCTCGACCGGGACGTGCGCTTTGGATTGGGACCTCGATGACGACGCGCTGCAGTTGTTGGCGATCGAGCTGCATGACCGGATCGCGCCGTTGCTGAGTGCGGCAGCCTCCTCGCCGTGGATGCTGTTTGAGGAGGCGGTCGCCTACTCGCGCATCCCGGCCGGGACCTTCCGCCGGCTCTCCGCCGCCGGCCTGATCCCCTCACACGGCGGCCGCACTCGGCTCTACCACCGGGAGGAGATCGACGAGGCGATCCTCTCCGGCCGCGCGGTCCTCACAGGCGCCGCTGAGCCGCCGTCGCGGCGGGCGGACTGATGCCGCGGGCGAACAAGCGGGTCCGGGTCAGAGGGGAGCGCAACCTCTACCGGGCAGGCGAGGAGTACTGGGCGGGAGCGACGCCGCCGGGCGGTCGGCAGGCGCAGTGGGAGAACCTCGGCCGTGTCGGGATCATGGAGGCGCGCCGCCGGCGGGACGAGTTCGTCGCGGCGGTTCGGCGCAGAGAGGCCGTCGCGGCGCCGACGCCGGCACCGCGCGCGGTGACAGTCCGGGAGGTCGCTGACCGCTACCTCGGCGAGTGCGAGCAGCTCGTCGCCGCGGGCGTGCTCTCGCCGCGCACGCTTGAGGTCTATGTGCAGGCGCTGAGACGGCATTTCCTGCCTGACTATGGCGAGCGGTCGATCACGTCGATCTCGGCGGAGGACTTGGTGCAGTGGCATCGTACGATGCAGCGCAGAAGAGCGGCCAAGTGGACGATCCGCAGCCGCTGGACGCCGGTTCGCGGGACGCTCGTCTACGCCGCCCGTCACCGCCTGATCCCCGGCAACCCGGCCGACCTGCTCACCCACCGTGAGCGGCCTGGCCCGGGGGAGTCCCGCGTTCGGTTTCTCGACGAGGACGAGATGCGAGCGCTGCTGGCGGCGACGCCGACGCGGTACGTCGGGGCGGTCGCGACGATGATGTTCACCGGCCTGCGCGTCTCCGAAGCGCTCGGGCTCGTGTGGGCCGACGTCGACTTCAAGCGCGAGCAGATCCTCGTCCGTCATCAAATGCACCGTCACGGCGAGCGCGGAAGGCTCAAGAGCAAGGGCTCCACGCGCGAGGTCATCATGATCCCGCGCCTGGCGCGGATCCTCAGACAGCACGCCGAGACGACGGAGTGGTGGAGAGCGAACGACCTCGTCTTCACCAGCACCGTCGGCACGTCGATGACCTACCGACGCCTCTCCGAAGCCGTACGCAGAGCGACCGCGGACGCCTGCCTGCACGGCGTCTCCTCGCACGTGCTGCGGCATACCTTCGCCAGCATCCTGATCTACCAAGGCTGCGATGCGATGTTCGTCGCCCGTCAGCTCGGCCACACGACGCCGAGCACGACGTGGGACACCTACGTCCACCTCTTCAACGCCGCGAGACAGACCGACAGAGCCCGCGAACAGCTCGACGCCGAGTTTGGCGACGTGCTCGAGGACGGCGTCCCCGAGCCGGCCGGCGCCGCCCCTGTTGGTGAGGGCGGCGGCGAGTCGACGCAGCCCGTCTCGATCCAGGACCGCCTTACCGCGTTGAAGGCGCGCGGCGGGCTCAGCGGTCAGGACGTGGCGAAGCTGCTCGACGCCAGCGAGCAGACCGTCTCGCGCTGGCGGACCGGCAAGGGCGAGCCGCAGCGCACCCTCGCGAAGCGACTCGCCGAGCTTGAGCAGCTCGTCGACGGCGTTGCTCGCACCTGCCGACCGCACGAAGCGCGCGCCGCCGTCTTCGCCATCGCTGCGCACCGGATGGGGACGCCGACGCGCGGCCGGGGGAGGCGGCGGGGTGGGCGGTCGGGCTGACCTACGGCCAGGGCAGTCCGAGTGCGCGGGCGGCGGTGCTGAGCTTCATGACGAGCCGCTGGGGGTCGCTCGGTGCGGGTTGGAAGTCGTGGGCGCGGTAGAAGGCGGCGGCGTGGTCGTCGATCGCGTCGACCACGATGAGGCGGCCGCCGGCGGTTCGAGCAGCGTTGATGATCGTGGTGAGCGCGTGGACGAGCAGCTCGGAGCCGAGCCCTCTGCCGTGGAGGGCTTGGTCGAGCGCGAGCTTGGCGAGCAGGATCGCGGGTATCCGGGCCGGCGCGCCGCGTCCGATTCTTCTCGGTGCCTCCTCGCGGGCGAGGAGGTGCGGCGCGATCGCGAAGTAGCCGCCGACAGCGTTGGTCTGCGTGTGGATCAGGACGTAGGTGCGCGTGCCCTGACCGGCGGCGTTGCGGGCATGCCGTCTCAGCCACTCGTCCAGCGGCGGCTTGCCGGAGTCGAACGCGTCGAGGTCGTGGTCGGCGGTGAGCGGTTCGAGGCGGTGTCTCACGCCGCTGCGATGCGTCTGCGCTGTCTCGCCGTTCTCGCGGCGCGAGCAAGCCGAGGCGCGTCGTCCGGCTCATCGAGCGAGGCGACGAGCTGGTCGAAGTACTCGGCGGCGACGACGGTCGTGACGCGCTCGACGACGACGGACTCCGCGCGCTCCAGCGCGGCAAGCACCATGAAGCCGGACACGGACTCGCCAGAGAGCGCGGCCGCCTGCTCGATCTGTCGTCGCTGGACCGGCGTCAGCCGGGCCTCTACACGTTCCGCCTTCGTCGCCATGACACGCTCCATCGGAAGTTCCGTACAAATGTACGGTACCGCATGTAAGCCGTCTGCTGCCCTGCTATAAGCCCATTTTGAAGTCGACGGATCCGAGTTCTCTACTCACGACTAAGACACCTTGTGACAAGGTCGAGGCTGCGCACCGCGCCCGGGTTCATCGAAAACGTGACCGTTCACTGGTATCCTGCTCGCGCCGAAGATGCTTTTTCCAGTCTGTCGTACTGCGACTAGCTAGGGCCCCTGCGTTCTAGTCGGGTTCCAAGTGGCGAGATGCTCCTTGGAGAGAGGAAGTTGCGATGAGCGCGCAGGTCGAGCCGTACTCCGTCACGCCCATGAAGGCGTCCGGCATCCAGCATCAGGTCCGTCGGGTGTACCGGGAGGGGGGCCAGTTCCAGTGGGTACGAGAGACTCTCGTCAACTCGCTTGAAGCCGGTGCGAGAAAGATCGAGTTCGGCATCGAGTGGCAAGCCGTCGAGTCGCTCGGTGTCTACCGACGCACGGTGGCCGACGATGGTCAGGGGATGACCCCTGACGAGCTCGTCGGTTTCTTCAACACCTGGGGCGGCGGCGGGAAACCGATCGGTGGGGTCCACGAGAACTTCGGAATTGGCGCGAAATCATCGCTCCTCCCATGGAACAGCCACGGCTTAGTCGTCATCTCGTGGGTCGACGGCGTCGCTGCGATGATCTGGGTGACCCGTGACGAGGACGGTGAGTACGGCCTTCGCAACTTCCAGGCGGTGGATGAAGATACCGGCGAGGTTCGCATCGATGAGGTCGTTGCGCCTTTCTACGACGAGGACCACGGGTGTGACTGGGCATCGGTAAGACCGAGCTGGATCGAAGAGCACGGGACTGTCATGGTGTTGCTCGGCGAGGATGCTCGCGCCAGCACGATCGGTGGTGATCCTCACCGAGCTGGCGAAGCCGACATCAAGGGAATCTCGACATACCTCAACCGCCGAGTATGGGAAGTCGAGTCTGATGTCGACATCATTGTCGATGAGCTCCGCACATCCGATCCGAGACTCTGGCCTATCAGCGAAGCGATGGGCCATGGGCCACAGCGTTCGCCCGATCGACGGACGAACCGTCGAGCAATCCGAGGTGCCCTCTACTACGTGAAGTACCCCGAGTCCACGTACCAAAAGGGTAAGTTGAGCGCCTCTGGGACCTTCATTGTTAGTGACGGAACCGAAATCGACTGGTTCCTCTGGTCCGGTGACCGACCGGCGATTCAATCGTACGCGGCTCAAGGAGGGTATCTCGCGGCGCTGTATCACAACGAACTCTACGACGTGACTAATCACCACTCGACTTACCGCTCGTTCGGAATTCTTGAGAGTGCGGTTCGCTCGAAGGTCTGGATGATCATGCGCCCACTCCCGTTCGACGAATTGCATGGAAGACACGGCGTGTACCCGCGCGGAGACCGGAACTCGTTGCTGATCATGGGAGGGCCGCATGCAGGCGATCCCTTACCTCTTAACGACTGGGGCGCCGAGTTCGCGCAAGACATGCCGGGACCGATCCGGGACGCCATCCGCGAGGCACGGGCGGGCGGGAAAGGAACCGTGACCGACGAGATCTGGAAGCAACGGCTCGCGGATCGCTTCGGCTCGCGGTGGCGCGTTCTCAAGCTCCGGGCAAGCGCAGGAGGCAGACTCACCTTGGCTGCCGATCAAGCTGGATCTCTTCCTCGGTCAGCCAGACGCGTCAACCGCCACAAGGCTGGTGGGTCTGGCGGTACCGGAGGAACGACGGGAGCTCCAAACACTGGGGCGCGGAACGGCACAGTGGCCGCCGCGCGCTCTCGGGTCGCGGGTGGAATCCCAACATATGTCGTGGTGCGTAGAGATGCGGTTGGTGAGGGCATGCTCGCGGCGTGGGCGCCCAATCATCCGGAGCATCCCGAGGGCGCAGTCTTGATCAACGTCGACCATCCAGTGCTTGAAGACGAGATCAACCACTGGCGCTCCCAGTATCCCGACCACTTAGCGGACCAGATCAGCGACGAAGTCGTGGCGGCGTACGGAGAGATTGCAGTCGCGAAAGTCGCGCATAGCGAGCATCTCAAGTCAATCCTTCCGTCGAGCAAGGTCGACAACGACCTGCGATCAGAAGCTGCTCTCACGATGTCGCTGCTTGGCCTCATCGGGGAAGAAGCTGTGATCGCGCCCCGCATCGGCGGCAAGTACGGTCGAGCGCGAACGGCATAACCGAGCCGCCTCCTCGACCTTACGAGGTTGTTGGAGGTTGGGTGTCTGCTCCGCCAAAGGTCCGACACCCTGCAATGTTGGGCCTGTGTGGAGGGACACAGCGAGCGGTAGCTAGCTCGGCAGACGATGGACACCTACGTCCACGTCTTCGACGCCGCCAGACAGTCCGACGACACCCGCGCCCGGCTCGACGCCGAGTTCGGCGACGTGCTCGATCCCACACCGCCGCCGAGCCGCACGTAGGCGCCTGCGGCCAACAAAGACGGCGACGCTGCCTCCGACGCCGCGCCCGCCCCACCGCCGTCCGACTGCACGCGCTGTGCACACACGGCGGCCTCAGCCGTAACGACGTCTCCCGCGCGATCGGCGCCAGCGAGCAGACCATCTCCGGCTGTTTCACCGGCAAGGGCGAGTCGCAGCGCCCGCTCGCCACCCGACTCCAACACTCGAACCGGTCGCCGAGGCGATCCTGCCGAGCACTTACCGCACGAAGCACGGCGACGATCTTCGCCCTTCTCGCCCGCCGGATCGACCTCCCGCGATGACGTCAAGGGAACAAAAAGGGAACAAGCAGTCGCCGCAAACAGCCGCGATTGACGGCAAGTCAAGATGGACAAACAGCAACTCACGATAGTTCGAGATGCCAGATGTATCGGTTCCCAGGGGGTTTTGGGAGCGAGAGGTCCCGGGTTCGAATCCCGGCGCCCCGACTTTACGAAGTGCCTGCTAGTTCGCTGGTTCTTTCGGGCGAGCCGATTCAAAGGCGGGCGAGGTAACAAGCAGTCGGGGCAGCGGAGCAAACGGTGGCGTCGAAGCCCCACCTCCGCGTCGCACCGGCCAGGCCTCTTCAACGATCGGACACCGCGTCGTCGGATCGCGATGGGCCGCATGGGCCCAAGTCGGCGGCCCGAGTTGGCGAATCGCTTGCGGATGTCTAACATCCAGGTTTGCGATGTCTAACATCCCGATTACTTCGACTCAGAGTGCCGACGCCCTGCTTCACGCCCTCGGCGAGCAGTTGGCGGCGGCCGGCGCGGCGTTTGACGTCGTCGTTGTCGGTGGCTCAGCGCTGCTGGTGCTCGGCCTTGCGTCCCGAGCGACGAAGGATGTCGATGTGCTGGCCGTGCGAGCCGGCGACGCTCTTGTCTCGGCCGATCCGTTGCCGCCGGCTCTTGTCGAGGCGAGCGGTCGAGTAGCGCGCGATTTCGGGCTGCCGGCGGACTGGCTGAACAGCGGCCCCGCCGGCCTGATGGACTTCGGGCTGCCGGAGGGCTTCGCCGAGCGAGTCGAGGTGCGCGAGTACGGACCGGCGCTGACGGTGCGGTTCGCCTCGCGCTTCGATCAGATCCACTTCAAGCTCTACGCGGCGGTCGACGCGAGCACGCCCGGCAAGCATGTCGCCGATCTCCGTGAGTTGGCTCCAACCCCCGACGAGCTGATCGCCGCGGCGCGGTGGAGCCTCACGCACGACCCGTCGGACGGCTATCGCGAGATGTTGGAGCGCGCGCTCGAGTACTTCGGAGTTGAGGATGCCGACCTCGGCGCTTAGGAGATCGCTGGACGCGGCGCTGCTGGACTTCGCGTGGTCGGAGTGGGCGCAGATGGGTGTGCTCGCCTCGGCGCCGCGTCGGAGTCCTTGGGCTGAGGATCCGGAGGCGTTGATCGTCTTCACGCTGGAGGTCGCGCGGGACGATCCGCGGCTGTTCGACGAGCTGCTGGACTGGCTGCTGCGCAACGAGCCGCTGGTGAGCGTGCGGCGGCTGCGGAGCTTCGCCGTCGGTCCGGAGGACAGACGGCTGGTCGAGGGGTCGCTGGCGTGGGTCGATGCGCACCGCCCGCGTGCGCGTCTGAGGGGGCGGCGGCCGCGGCAGGAGGTCGAGCTGGTCCCGCTGTTCACGGAGAGCGGCTTTCCGATGCGCGAGCCGGATCCGTCGTTCCTGTCGGCGGGGTTCGTGCGGCCGCCGGTCGAGCCGAGCAGGAAGTCGCAGGCGCCCGACCTGCGGGCGCCGGTGAACTTCGCGTTCCGACTGCGGCAGGTGCTCGGGCTCGGGGTGCGGGCAGAGGTCGTCCGGCTGCTGTTGACGAGCGCGGCGCCGAGCATGAGCACGGCCGACCTGGGGGCCGGCGCGGGCTACGCGCGGCGCAACGTGCTGGATGCGGTCGGGGCGCTGCAGGAGGGCGGGGTCGTCTCGGCCGTCCGTGGCGCCGGTGGTCAGCGGTTCGCGATCGATCGCGTTGCGTGGGCGGGGCTGCTCGGGGTCGGCGAAGAGGAGCTTCCCGAGGCGCGGGCGTGGCCGCAGTTGCTCGGCGCGCTGGTGCGGGTGCGACGGTGGCTGACCGACGTCGAGAGCGAGGAGCTGTCGGACTACATCCGCGCCAGCCGGGCGGGCGATCTTCTAGAGGAGATCGCGGCGCCGCTCTCGATCGCGGGGCTGGCGCTCGCGAACAGCGCTGGCGCCGAGGCTGCTTGGTCCGACCTGGAACGGACTGTCGCGTCAGCAGTCACGGCGCTCGGCGTTCCGGGTGGTTCGGCCCGTCGGCAGCGCGGAAGACGCGCGCCGGCCAGACGCTCCGACGGCGCGGTCGAGCGACTCGCGCGGTAGCAATCGTTGCGGCGGCGCTCTGGGGCGAGGCCACGACGAGGCGGCGCGAGCAGGGCGACCACCGCTGCTGGCGTGCCAGCGCGCCAACGTGCCAGACTGAGCTGATCGTCCTCTTCCTCGTGCATTGCTACGACCGTGCGCGGGTCGCGCTCGCGATCCTCTTCGCGCTGACGCTGCTGGCCGGCGCCGGCTGCGGAAGCGGCGGCGACGAGCGCGACCACCAGCCCGCGCTGACGGAGCGTGACGATGCAGGCGACGTCCTCGACGTGCGTGCGGTCGAGCGGATCGGCACCGACGATTGGGACGAGGTGGCGGTCGATTCGATGATGACCGACGGACAGCCCGGCTTGGACCTGCGTCGCGCCGGACTGGCGGTGAGAGGCCGGACCCTGCTCCTCCACGTGGCGACCGAGGGCCCGATCCGGACCGGCACGTTCGCGCTGACCGCTTCGACCAAGGTGAGCTGTGGTGACGCACAGCTCACTGCGTACATCCACGTGACGGGCGACGGCGAGGCGACGACGGTCGAGGCGACGGACCGCCCGCATGGCCAAGGCAGACCGGTCGAGGCCACGGTGAGGGTGGACGGCGAGCACATGACGCTCGCCCTGCCGCTGTTGGCCGCGGCGAGCTTCGAGGACTGGACGGTGTCCAGCACCGACGCCGTGTCGGCCCGCCTCGAGGACGCCCGCTACGGCGACCACATCCCGGACTGGTCCATCGAGGGCGCCTACTTCACGCGGGGAACGGGCACGCCGAACTACGCGGGCGGACCCGGCGATGAGCCATGCGGCCCGCCCGACCCGCCGCTGCTCGCGCGCTGACCGGCGCGGTCCGGTCGGCGCTGCGACGGACTCTGCGCGAGCACCATGAACGCCATGTCACGTTCCATCGGAGTTCCGTGCAGATGGACGGTACGGGCGGCCGCGGTCACCGCGCCGTCCAGCCGAGGTCCATCGTCAGGGCGGCGCCGGTGAAGGCGCGGCCGGAGGGGCCGGCGAGGAGGGCGACGACGTCGGCGACCTCGGCCGGCTCGATCAGGCGCTTGATCGCGTGGGGGGCGAGCAGGCCGTCGGTGAGTGCGCGCCCGTGGGTCGTGAAGTCGCGCTCGGCGAGCGCCTCGACCTGCCGCTCGACGAGCGGCGTGCGGACGTAGCCGGGGCAGACGGCGTTGGCGGTGATCTCGTGCTCGGCGCCTTCCAGCGCGAGCGTCTTCACGAGGCCGATCGTCCCGTGCTTGGCGGCGACGTAGGCCGACTTGCCGGGCGAGGCGACGAGGCCGTGCGCTGAGGAGACCACGACGAAGCTCGCGAGCGGGCTCTCGACGAGCGCCGGCCAGGCGTGTTTCGCGAGCACGAAAGGACTCGTCAGCATCAGGTCCAGCAGCATCCGCCAGCGCTCCTCGGGGAACTCCGCGACCGGCGCGACGTGCTGCACGCCGGCGTTCGCCACGACGACGTCGATCCGGCCGAACCGTCGCAGCGCCTCCGCGACGGCCGCGCGGTTGCCGTCGCCGCTCGTGAGGTCAGCGGCGAAGGGGATCGCGGCGGCAGCGGCTGAGTCGGCGGCGGGCGCGGCGGCAGCGGCGGCTGAGCGTGCGGCGGGCGCCGGCGCCTCGTCGGTGCGCAGGTCGACGGCGTGCACGTCGAGGCCGTCGGCGAGCAGGCGATCGCAGACCGCGCGGCCGATCCCGCCGGCCGCGCCGGTGACGATCGCGGCCCGTCTCGTGTGGTTCATGGGGTCAGTCTCTCGTGTTTTCCATCTATTCGCAATCCTATTGTTGACAATCGTCTCTTGACGGGAGTACGGTCGCGCCGTCCACGACCTGAAGGAGCCAGATGAAGCCCTCAGAGCCGGCCGCTGCGGTGGCAGGAGTCCCGGAGACCGCCGCGGCGGAGGTGGTTGCGGCCGCTGTGGCGGCAGGAGCCCAGGAAGCCGACGCCACGGAGATGGTCGCGCCGCTCAGCCGCCGCTCGTTCGTCCGTCGCGGAGCGCTTGTGGCAGGTGCCGCGGGCGGGGCGGCGATGCTCGCCGGCGCCGGCGCCGTCGCCCCGACCGCCGCGACCGCGGCGTTCGCCGCCGGCAGCGACGACTTCCACGTCTCCAGATACGGCGCCGTCGGCGACGGCAGAACCGACGACACGGCCGCGATCCAGGCGGCGATCGATGCCGCCTACGCCCACGCCGCCGGCGGCGCCGGCCACGGCCGCGTGCTGTTCGACGCGAAGACGTACGCGCTCGCCGGCGCGCCGAGACGCGGGAACTCAGGCCCGCTGACGGTCTCGGCGCAGCTGACGATCCCGACCCGCGTCAGCGGTGAGATGGTCAACATCGAGCTGGTCGGCGCCGGCACGCAGCAGGGCAAGCAGGACGTCTTCGGCGTCGGGCAGCAGAGGGGCGGCACGCTGCTGCTCTCAACCGTCACCGCGAGATGGTCCGGTCACAGCGAGGGCCTCCCGCCAGCGGTGCTGGCGGCGGCGCGCGGCAACGACTGGGGCGGGTTCGGCCGCATCACGGTCGCGATCTCGGGGATCGCGATCTGCACCCAGAGCGATCCGACGCTGATCGGGATCAACATGATGTGGGCGCCGCAGGTGCGGATCACCAGCGTCCGCGTCGACACCACGGACGACCTCGTCAGAGTCGCTGAGCCGACGCACACGTGGTCGACCGGGATCGTGCTGCCGTACGTCTCCAACAACGCGATGATCTACCTCCGCGACATCTCGATCGTCGGGTACCACACCGGCTTGATATTCAGCGAGCACACCGATGCGTCGAGCGTGCTGATGTTCGGCTGCAAGGTGGGCCTCGCGCCGTTCGGCGTCAGAGCCCACACGGCGCGGTTCGGGCTGGTGACCGTCGAGTGGTGCCCGACGGTGCTGTCGCAGGTCGACTGGAGCCTCGGCCGCGTCGCCTGCACCGGCGGCGAGAACATGGTCTTCCAGCTGATCGACGTCGAGGAGTACAACGGCTTCGCCGGCAGCATGGGCTGGGCGACGCAGGACCAGCACGTCTACGACCCCAACAGCAAGTTCTACGGCTGGATCAGATTCGCCCGCTCCAGCCCCGGCATCCCGCTCGCGGTCAGCGGCGGCAGACACCTCGACATCAGAGAGCTGCACCTGTTGTAGAGCTGGGCGCTCAGCGCTCGACGACGACCTTGACCGCGCCCGCCCGGGCGCGGTCGAGCGCCGCCGGCAGCTGCGCGAACGGCAGCCGCTCGCTGATCACGTCCGCCACGCCGGCGGTGCCGTCGCTCAGCAGCCGCACGACGCGCGGCCAGACGTGCGGCGCGTTGGAGCCGCCGAGCAGGCTGACCTCCGTCGTCACGACGCGCCAGAGGTCGAGCGGAACCTCCTCGGTCGGCAGCCCGAACAGCGAGATGCGCGCGCCCGGAGCGGACAGCGCGATCGCCTGGCGGATCGTCTCGCCGCGGCCGACCGCCTCGACGATCAGCCCCCAGCGACGCTCCGGGTCCAGCGGCGCGGCGCGCACGTCAACGACCTCCTCGATCCCCCAGCGGCGCGCGATCGCCAGCCGCTCGCCGGTCGCGCCCGCGAGCGTGACCGGACGGCAGCCGGCCGCTCTCAGCAGCCGCGCGAAGTACAACCCCGTTGGCCCGTCGCCGAGCACCAGCGCCGGCTCCCCAGCCCTCGGCATGAGCCGGTCGAGCGCGCCGAGCACGACGTGCAGCGGCTCGGCCTGACAGGCCTCCGCGAACGAGACCGTGTCGGCGATCGGGTAGCAGTTGCGCTCCGGCACGACGAGGTACTCCTGCCACGCCCCGGCGGTCGTGACGCCCAGCTCGTCGCCCTCGGCGCAGTGCTGCGGGGTCCCGGTGCGACAGGGGTCGCAGCGGCCGCACGCGACCATCGGGTCGACGCAGCAGCGCGTGCCGACCGGCAGCGCCACTCCGTCGCCGACCGCGACGACCACGCCGGCCAGCTCGTGGCCGAGCGGCGCCGGCGCCGCGACCGTCTCGATCGCGCCGTCGATGATGTGCAGGTCGGTGCCGCAGATCCCGACCGCGCGCACGTGCAGCAGCAGCTCGCCATGACCGGGGACGGGGACCGCCGCGCGGCCGGCCGCCACGGCCGCCGAGCCGGTCCAGCTCCATGTCTCCATCGCGGTCGCGCTCACGCGGCGGACGCGGCGCCGGACGCGGCCGGGTCGTCGTCGCCGGCCGGATCGGGCTCGGGTCCGCGCGGCAGGTGCTCGTACAGGCGCGGCTCCGCGATGTGCTCTCTGAGGGTCTCGTGCGCGCGTCTCTCGTCGCCCGACTGCAGGGCGGCGAGCAGCTCGCGATGCTGCTGCGCGATCGCCTCCAGCGACGTGTGGTGCGGACCCATGCGGAAGAAGAGCCCCCGCATCCGCGGCGAGATCATCTCCCACAGCTGCAGGCTGTGGAACAGGCCGGAGCGCTCGACGATCAGGCGGTGGAAGCTCATGTCGAGCTCGACGACGCGGGCGAGGTTGCCGGACTCGGCGGCGGCGTCCATCTCCGCGACGATCGCGGCCAGCTCTCTGAAGTCGCGCTCCTCCATCCGTCTGAGCGCATTCGTCAGCGCGAACAGCTCGAGCGTCGCGCGGATCGGCACCAGCACCTCCAGCACCTCGTCGCCCCACACCTGCGCCACGACGGTGCCGCGGTAGGGGAACGAGGCGACGAGGCCCTCCTGCTCCAGTTGGCGCAGCGCCTCGCGGATCGGTCCGCGGCTCATGTCGAGCTGTTCGGACAGGTCCTCCTCGCGGAGGCGATCGCCCGGCGCGAGCTCGCCGTGGATGATCGCGTTGCGCAGGGTCTCGGCGACCTGCTGGCGCAATGAGCGGTTTTGTCGTGGGACGGCGCGCAGTTCCATGGGGTGACCTCCGCCGGGGATTCTTGCACATGGGATGTAGGAATGTCCTTTGAAATATTGTTGACAATCCTCAACCTCACTCTCTAGGCTGCTGCCGGTCGCACGAGTTGGCAGGGCCCAACCCGAGAAGTCAGACGGAGGACACAATGGACAGACGAGTTGCCGGCGACGCCCGGGCGCTCATGGCTGGGCAGATCAGCCGCGCGCAGTTCATCACCCGCGGAGTCGCCGCCGGCGTCTCGCTGACGGTGCTCGGCAGCGTGCTCGCGGCCTGCGGCGGCGAGTCCGCGGGCGGGGGCGCGGCGACCGACGTCGCCACCGGCGCGGCGCCGACGCCGGTCGGAAGACCGCCGGCGACCCCGACCGGCACGCTCGTCTACGGCAACGCCGAGCCGCCGACCGCCAACTACTGGGACCCGGCCGCGGGCTTCGGGCTCGTCGACGAGCAGGTCGCCTCGCTCGTCCACGACACGCTGCTGGCGCACGACGCCGACGGCAACGTCCACCCGCAGCTCGCGACCAGAGTCGATCGCGTCAGCGACGTGAAGGTGAGAATCACGCTGCGCGACGGCGTCAGATTCCAGGACGGCACGCCGCTCACCTCCGCCGACGTCGCCGCCACCTTCGACCGCCTCGGCGCCAGAGATTCCAGACTCGCGCAGAGCAACACGGTCTCGCCGCTGCACTGCGTCGTCCACTCGCCGACCTCGCTCGACATCGTCACCGACAAGCCGTTCGGCCCGATGGAGGCCGCGCTCGCGTACGTGAAGATCCTCCCCAAGAGCGACATCGACCACCCGGCGAACTTCAGAAGACGCGCGCTCGGCGCCGGCCCGTACAGATTCGTCTCCTACGAGGGCAACACCGTCACCCTCACCGCGAACGACGACTACTGGGGCGAGAAGCCGCACGCGCTGGAGATCAAGTTCGAGTACATCGAGGACCTCGAGGCGCGCACGAACGCGCTCCTCACCGGCGACATCCAGATCATGTCGCGCGTCGGCTCCGAGCAGCTCGCGCGCGTGAGAGACGACGACGCGTACTACACGACGAAGACCTCGCCGCCGTCGCAGGTCTGCTCGCTCTACCAGCACAACGGCGCGCTCAGAGACGCCGAGGTGCGCCAGGCGATCGCGCACGCGGTCGACCGCGAGGCGATCGCGAGAGGGATCCTGAAGGGGATCTTCCCCGTCGGCCAGTCGTCGCTGCCGACGACCAGCCCGATGTACGAGGCGCTCGACACGCGCTTCCCGTACGACCCCGAGAAGGCGAAGGCGCTGATCGGCGACCGCGCGGTCGAGCTGAGAATGGCGACCGCGACGCTCTTCAGCCACCAGGTCGAGATCGACCAGGCGATCGCCCAGTACCTCGAGGCGGTCGGCATCAAGGTCAACCTCACGAAGCTCGAGGTCGGCGCTTTCCGCACGAGCTACAACCAGTACGACCTCTCGCTCAACACGCTCGGCTCGTTCACCGGCGACCCCGACTTCATCTTCGGCTTCTACGCCGGCGGCACCGGCGAGGCGGTCTTCCACCTCAGAGACCCGAAGATCGTCGACCTGATCGCCGCCCAGCGCGAGGCCGTCGGCGACGCGCGCCCGCCGAAGGTGACGGAGCTGGCGTCGTACCTGTGGGACCAGCAGACGACGCTCTACCTCAGCGATGAGATCTGGTACTTCATCGTCTCCTCCAGAGTCCAGAACTACGAGCGCGCGCCGTTGATCGGCGAGCCGCTCGCGGCGAAGGCGTGGCTGGAGGCGGCGTGACCATGGCCGGGCTGATGCACACGCCGGCGGCGGCGGAGCCGGCAGCTCTCGCGGCTCCGCGGGCCGGCGACGCGCCGCTGCTGGGCGCGCTGCTGGCGGCCGCCGACCTCGCGCTGCTCGACCAGCTCGCGCGGCCCGTCGAGCACCTGCGTCAGCCGTTCTGGGACCCGCGGACGGCGACGGAGGCGGTGCGCGGACTCGATCCGCTCGCCGCCGCCGTCGTGCGGCTGTGGTGTCTCGGGCAGACGGTCGAGGCGGCCGAGCTGACGCAGGCGCTCGACGGCGAGACGGTCGGCGAGCTGGTCGCGGCCGGGCTGCTCGCCCGCCGCGACGGCGAGCGGCTCGCCGCGCCGTGGCGCGTGGCGACCGTGCTGCAGCGCCACCTGCTGGTGACGCCGCCCGCGCACGACGACGACTTCGACGCGGCCGCTCCGGTCGCGTACGTCGGGCCCGAGTCGTTGTACTTCGCGCCGCTCGTCGCCGGTGCGCGGCGGGCGCGCCGCGCGCTCGACCTCGGCACCGGCGCCGGCCTGCTGGCGCTGCTGGCGCCGGCCGCGGAGGTCGTCGCCGTCGAACTCGACCCGTTCGCGGCCGCCGTCGCGCGCTTCAACGTCGCGCTCGGCATGCACGACCACGTCAGCGTCCGCGAGGGCTCGCTGTTCGCCCCGGTCGCCGGTGAGCGGTTCGACCTGATCGTCGCCAACCCGCCGTTCCTGCCGGCGCCCGCGGGCGTCGCGCTGCCCGCCTGCGGCGACGGCGGCCCGAACGGCGACCGCGTCCTGCGCGAGCTGATCGCGGGGCTGCCCGGCCACCTCGACGGCGACGGCCGCGCGCTCGTCTACGGCGAGGACCTCGGCACGCTCGAAGAGCCGCACCTCGCCGACTGGCTGCGCGAGCACGGCGCCGGCGACGGCTTCGACGCGACCCTGCACGTCACGCACACGCGCTACAACGAGCGCACCGCGCTGCGGCTGACCGACCTCTGGCGCGCCTGCGGCGCGAGCGAGCAGGAGGCCTGGGACGCATGGCGCGAGCTGACCGAGCGCCGTCCCTCCACCCACCACCACAGCTTCGTGCTCGACGTCAGGCCCGGCAGCGGCCGCGTCGTCGTGCGGCGGCCGCCGCGGGTCTGAGCGATGGCGCGCTACGTCACCAGCCGCCTGCTGCAGGCGCTCTTCATCGTCGCCGCGATCACGCTCGGCGTCTTCATGATCCTGCGCGTCACCGCCGGCGACCCGGCGCGCGTGCGCGCCCCCGTCTTCGCCAGCCAGGACGTGATCGACCAGTACCGCGCCGACTTCGGCACCGATCGCTCGATCCCGGCACAGCTCGGCTCGTTCGTCGAAGGCGTCGCGCACGGCGACCTCGGCGACTCGTTCCGCTTCCAGAAGCCGGTCACGGAGCTGATCGCGACGGCGCTGCCGCGCACGCTGCAGCTTGCGCTGCTGGCGCTGCTGATGTCGGTCGCGGTGGCGGTGACGCTCGGCGTGCTGGCGGCGCGATATCCCGGCTCGCCATGGGACTGGCTCGCCTCCGCGATCGCCGCGATCGGGCAGTCGGCGCCGGTCTTCTGGGTCGGGCTGCTGCTGTCGACCTATCTCGCGGTGAAGCTGGGGCTGTTCCCGGCCGGCGGCTACAGAGGCTTCTCCAGCCTCGTGCTGCCCGCCGTCACCGCGGCGCTGTCGATCGTCCCGACCGAGCTGCGCGTGCTGCGCGAGTCGATGCGCTCGACGCTGAGACAGGAGTACGTGCGCGCCGCGCGCGCCAACGGCGTGCCGGAGTGGAAGATCACCTTCAAGTACGCGCTGCGCAACGCGTCGCTGCCGCTGCTGACGGTGATCGGCGTCGACGTCGGCTACCTGCTCGGCGGCGTGATCGTCGCGGAGGTCGTCTTCAACTTCCCCGGCATCGGCCAGATGGCGCTCGTCGGGCTCAACGCGCGCGACTACCCGCTGGTGCAGGGGATCACGATCGTGACCGCGAGCGTCTTCGTGCTCGTCAACCTCGCGATCGACCTGCTCTACACGGTCGTCGACCCCCGCATCCGACTGGAGACGACATGAACGTGCTGGCGATCGGGGCCCATCCCGACGACCTCGAGATCCTCTGCGGCGGCACGCTCGCGCTCTACGCCGCGGCCGGCCATCGCGTGACGATGGCGGTCGCGACGAACGGCAACGTCGGCCACCCGACGCTCGGCCGCGACGAGATCGCCGCGCTGCGGCACGCCGAGCAGCAGGCCTCCGCGGACCTGATCGGCGCCGAGCTGGTGTGGATGGACTTCGACGACGAGTGGCTCTTCAACGACCGCCCGACGCGCGAGCGCTTCATCGACGTGATCCGCGGCTGCGGTCCCGACGTCGTCTTCGCGCACAGCCCGACCGACTACCACCCCGACCACCGCGCCGCCGGCCAGCTGACGGTCGACGCGCGGATCCCTTCCGCGGTGCGGCTCGTCGAGACGACGCTGCCCGCCGCCGAGCGGATCCCGCACGTCTTCCTGATGGACAACGTCGGCGGGATCGACTTCGTCCCGGAGGTGCACGTCGACGTCACAGGCGTGATGGCGACGAAGGAGCGGATACTGCTGTGCCACAGAAGCCAGGACGCCTGGCTGAGAGCGATCTACGACGGCATGGACTACGTCAGCTTCATGCACGAGCACGCGGGCGCGCGCGGCGCCGAGGCCGGCGTCGCCTTCGCGGAGTCGTTCCGCGAGGTGCGGACCTACCCGCCGACCGGCTCGATCGAGCTGCTGCCCGGCACGGTGCGGCGCGCGGGGGAGGCGGCGCCGTGAGCGCGACCACCCCGCTCGCCGCCTCGGCCGGGCCGGCCGGTCCCGCCACCGCCTCGACCCGTCGCGGCCTGCTCGCGACCGTGCGCGGCCGTCTCAACTGGCAGCTCGCGGTCGGCGGCTCGGTGCTTGCGCTGATCGCGCTGATCGCCCTGCTGGCGCCGCTGATCGCGCCATTCGACCCCAACAGACAGGACCTGATGATGGTCCTGACCTCGCCGGGCGACGTGCACTGGGCCGGCACCGACGGGATCGGCCGCGACCTGCTGTCGCGCCTGATGTACGGCGCGCGCGTCTCGCTCGGCGTCGCCGGGCTCGGGATGCTCGTGTCGATCGTCGTCGGCGTCGGCGCCGGGATGCTCGCCGTCTTCGGCGGCAAGTGGGCCGAGCGGATCGTGCTGCGCACGATCGACGTCCAGCTCGCCTTCCCGTACATCCTGCTGGCCGTCGCGATCACGAGCGCGGTCAAGCCGAGCTTCGGCGTGCTGGTGCTGCTGATGGGCCTGGCCGGCTGGGCCGGCGCGGCGCGCGTCGTGCGCTCCGTCGCGCTCGGCGAGCGCGGCAAGGACTACGTCCGCGCCGCCGAGATGGTCGGCGCCTCGCGCGTGCGGATCGCGCGCAAGTACGTCTTCCCGAGCGTGCTGCCGAGCGTGCTCGTGCTGGCGCCGATGCAGATGTCGGCGATGATCGTCTTCGAGTCGACGCTGTCGTTCCTCGGCATGGGCGTGCGCCCCCCGACCCCGACCTGGGGCGGGATCATGCTCGAGGGCAAGGACTACCTCGCCGACGCGTGGTGGATCACGACGCTGACCGGCCTGGCGATCTTCGTCACGGCGCTGTCGCTGATGCTGATCGGCGACGGCCTGCAGCGCATCACCGGACAGCGGATCGACGCGATCGGCGGGACCGTCGAGTCGCGAGAGGAGAAGTCATGAGCGCGCTGCTGCAGGTCGAGGACCTGCGCGTCGAGTTCCCGCGCGGCGGTCGCGCCGCGGCCGCCGTCGACGGCGTCTCGTTCGAGCTGGCCGCGGGCGAGTGCCTGGCGATCGTCGGCGAGAGCGGATCGGGCAAGTCGATCACCTGCCAGGCGCTGATGCGGCTGGTCCCCGAGCCGGGGCGGATCGCCAGCGGCCGCGTCCTGTTCGAGGGCGAGGACCTGCTGCAGCGCTCGGAGTCGGAGCTGCGGCGCGTGCGCGGCGGCGAGATCGCGATGGTCTTCCAGGACCCCTCCTCGACGCTCAACCCCGTCTTCACCGTCGGGCATCAGCTGATCGACGTGATCCGCACGCACTGGCGCTGCAGCCGCGGCAAGGCGCGCGAGCGCGCGCAGGAGGTGCTGGCGCAGGTCGGCTTTCCCGACCCGGCGGCGCGCATGAAGGCGTACCCGGGCGAGCTGAGCGGCGGCCTCAAGCAGCGCATCTCGATCGCGCTCGCGCTCGCCTGCAAGCCGAGAGTGGTGATCTGCGACGAGGCGACGACCAACCTCGACGTCTCGATTCAGGCGCAGATCGTCGAGCTGCTGCGGCGGCTGAAGGACGAGCTGGGCTTCTCGATCGTCTTCATCACGCACGACATCGGGCTGACGCCGCACATCGCCGACCGCATCCTCGTGCTCTACGCCGGCCACGCCGTCGAGGAGGGCCCGGTGCGGCAGGTGCTCGACAGCCCCGGCCACCCGTACACCGTCGGGCTGCTGCACGCGGCGCCGTCGCTGAGCAGCGAGCGCGGCGTCGCGCTGCCGACGATCCCCGGCACGGTGCCGCCGCTCGGCGAGCTGCCGCCGGGGGCGCCGTTCGTCTCGCGCTGCCCGGTCGCGGTCGCGGGCGAGTGCGACACCGCCGAGCCCGGTTGGACCGCCGCCGGACCCGGCCACCGGGTCGCCTGCCACCGCTTCGCGCACGACGGGACGAAGGGAACGACATGGGTGCGATGAGCGCCGAAGCGGTGCCGGCCGGTCTGGTGCCCCCGGCGAGCGGGATCGCCGCCGAGCAGATCGCGAAGCGGTTCGCCGGGCGCGGCCGCAGGGGCGAGGGCGGCGTCCACGCCGTCAACGACGTCTCGCTGAGCGTCGCCGCGGGCGAGATCGTCGGGCTCGTCGGCGAGAGCGGCTGCGGCAAGTCGACGCTGTCGCGGATCCTGATCGGGATCGAGACGCCGAGCAGCGGCCGCGTGCTGCTCGACGGCGCGCCGGTCGAGGGCCGCGCCGGCTGGCGCGCGCTGCGCCGCCGCGTGCAGTACGTCTTCCAGGACCCGTACGGCTCGCTCTGCCCGACGATGACGATCGGCGAGACGCTCGCCGACGCGCTCGCCGTCAACGACCTCGGCGGCTCGAAGGCCGGGCGGCGCGAGCGCGCGGGCGAGATCTTGAGCCAGGTCGGGCTCTCGCCCGCCGACCTCGACCGCCACCCGTCGCAGTTCAGCGGCGGGCAGCGACAGCGGATCGGGCTCGCGCGGGCGCTGATCCTCGAACCGGAGGTCGTCGTCTGCGACGAGATCGTCTCCGGCCTCGACGTCTCGGTGCAGGCGCAGATCCTCAACCTGCTGCGCGAGCTGCGGCAGCGGCTCGGGATCGGGCTGCTGTTCATCAGCCACGACCTGCGCGTCGTGCGCTACCTCTGCGACCGCGTCGTCGTGATGTACCTCGGGCGGATCGTCGAGGAGGGCGACGTCGAGCAGGTCTTCGGCGATCCCCAGCATCCCTACACGCGCGGCCTGCTCGCCTCGGTGCCCGACCACGCTCCCGGCGCTCCCGAGCTGAGAGCCCGCGTCGCGGGCGAGCCGGCGAGCCTCGGCGAGCTGCCCTCCGGCTGCCCGTTCGCGCCCCGCTGCCCGCTGGCGGCCGACCGCTGCCGCGCCGAGGACCCGGCGCTGGTCGCGGCCGGCGCCCAGGCCGGCGCGGGCGGCCACCGCGCCCGCTGCCACTTCGCCGGAGCCCCGCGATGAGCGGCCCGGAACCCCAACCGTCCAAGCAGTCATCAGGAAGGACCTCCGTGAGCATCACCCAGCCAGCGCCGAGCCCAGAGGGGACTGACTCCGGCGTGCGCATCACCGACGTCGAGGCGCTCTACCTGCGCCTGCCCGACTTCGACGAGGCGCGCACCGACAGTTCGCGCGACGCGCTCGTGATCCGCATCTCGACCGACGCGGGCGTGACCGGCTACGGCGAGGTCGACTCCAGTCCGCTCGTCGTGAAGGCGATCGTCGAGTCGCCGGCGTCGCACACGATCGCCCGCGGCCTGCGCGAGCTGCTGATCGGGCGCGACCCGCGCGACGTGCGGCGGCTGTGGCACGACATGTACGAGGCGACGCTGTACGTCGGCCGCACCGGCGTCGTGATCCACGCGATGGCCGGCATCGACATCGCGCTGTGGGACCTCAACGGCAAGCTGCTGGGCCAGCCGGTCCACACGCTGCTCGGCGGCGCTCACCGCACCGAGATCCGCGCCTACGCGTCGAACATGTTCCAGTTCTCGCTGGAGGCGAACGCGGAGCGCGCGCTCGCCGCCGTCGAAGCCGGCTTCACCGCGATGAAGTTCGGCTGGGAGCCGTTCGGCGCCGACGCGGCGACCGACGTGAAGATCGTCAAGACGATCCGCGACGCGATCGGCCCGGACGTCGACCTCGCGATCGACGCCGGCCTCGTGTGGGACGCGAAGACGGCGATCCAGCGGATCAAGCTGCTGGAGCCGTTCGACCTGCTGTGGATGGAGGAGCCGCTGCACCCCGACGACCTGCGCGGCTACAAGCGCGTGTCGGAGGCGGTCGACCTGCCGATCGCCGCCGGCGAGGAGGAGTGCACGCGCGACGGCTTCCGCCGGCTGATGGACGAGGGCCGCATCGACGTCGTGCAGATCGACGTCACGCGCGTCGGCCTGACGCAGGCGATCCAGATCGCCGGCGACGCCGCGCAGCGCGGCCTGCCGGTCGCCAACCACACCTTCACGACCGACCTCAACGCGGCCGCCTCGCTGCACTTCCTCGCGGCGGTGCCGAACGCGCTGATCTGCGAGTACTGCGTCGAGCCGAGCGAGCTGAGCCGCCACCTCGTGCAGCCGTCGATCGAGATGGTCGACGGGATGGCGCAGATCCCGCAGGGGCCGGGGCTCGGCGTCGAGCCCGACCCCGAGGTGATGGACCGCTTCCTCTGGAGAGGCTGAGCACGTGACCGACGTGGTCGTGCGGCGTGGCGTCGCGGTGCCGATGCGCGACGGCGCCGTCCTGCGGGCCGACGTCTGGACCGCGCGCGACGACGCGCCGCGCCCGGCGCTGCTGCAGCGCACGCCGTACGACCGCACTGACAGCGGCGCGGCCGTGGTGGGCGCGGCGCTGGAGCCGCTGCGCGCGGTCGCGCGCGGCTTCGCGGTCGTGATCCAGGACGTGCGCGGCCGCTTCGCGTCGGAAGGCACGTTCACGCCGTTCGCGCAGGAGGGCGACGACGGCGAGGACACGCTCGCCTGGGTCGCCGCGCAGCCGTGGTGCGACGGCCGCGTCTGCATGTACGGCGGCTCCTACGTCGGTGCGACGCAGCTGCTGGCGGCGGTCCGTGTGCCCCCGTCGCTGGCAGCCGTCGCGCCGCAGCTGACGGCGGCCGAGTACTGGGAGGGATGGACCCATCAGGGCGGCGCCTTCCAGCTCGGCTTCCTCGGCTTCTGGACGCTCGGCTGGCTGGCGCCGGACGCGCTCGCGCGGCTCGCCGCGGCGGAGCCGGACGCCGCGGAGCGGCTCGCCGGCTGCTTCGACGCGCTCGCCGACGACCCGGACGCGGCGCTCGCGCTCGGGCCGGCCGAGCTGGGGGCGCGGCTGCGCCCGCTGGCGCCCTACCTGGAGGAGTGGCGCGCCCACCCGGCGCGCGACGGCTTCTGGGAGGCGACCGCGATCCGCGACCGCTACGCGCGCGTGACGACGCCGGCGCTGCACGTCGCCGGCTGGCACGACATCTTCCTCGCGGGCACGCTCGCGAACTTCGCCGGCCTGCGGGCGCACGCGGCGACCGCGGCCGCGCGCGACGGCCAGCGGCTGATCGTCGGCCCATGGACCCACGCCGCGCTCGGCGACACGCTCGGCGAGCGGCGGTTCGGCCGTCGCGCCGCCCGCGCCGCGCTCGACCTCACGCGCCTGCAGCTCGACTTCTTCGCGGCCGTCCTGCGGGGCGAGCAGCCGCTCGGCGCGCCCGTGCGGATCTTCACGATGGGAGCCGATCGCTGGCGCGACCTCGACGCGTGGCCGCCGCCGGGCGCCGTCGTGGAGGCGTGGGAGCTGGGAGAGGGCGGCGGGCTCGGGCCGGGCGGCGCCGGCATGGCGGTCGGCGCGTCGGTCGCCGACGAAGGCTCGGCGCGCGACGTCGCCTTCGGCATGACCGGCTTCGCGCTCGACGACGCGGCCGCGGCTGCTTCCCCGTCCGCCTCCGCCGGCGCCGCGCCGTCCGTGCTCCTGCACGACCCCGCCGATCCCGTCCCCGCGATCGCCGGCGCGACCTTCCTGCCCGGCCAGGACGTGACGCTGCGCTCCGGTCCGCGCGACCGCCGCCCCGTGCAGGCGCGCGCCGACGTGCTCGTGTTCGAGAGCGCGCCGCTGACCGAGGAGGCCGAGCTGACCGGCGAGCTGGCGGCCGAGATCTGGGTCGCGCTCGACCGCCGCGGCGGCGACGTCGTCGTCGCGCTCTCGGAGCTGCTGCCCGACGGCCGCGCGCTGCACCTCGCCGACGGGGTCGCGCGGCTCGCCGCCGGCGCACCCGGGGCAGACGGCGGCGCGCCGGTCGCCGTGCGCGTCGAGCTGGGCGCCACGAGCGTCGCGCTGCCGGCCGGCCGGCGGCTGCGGGCCGAGGTCTGCGGCTCCTGCTTCCCGCGCTTCGACGTCCACCCGGCCGTGCCAGCGCGGCACGCGATCTTCCACGACGCGGCGCGCCCGTCGCGGCTGCTCCTTCCCTTCCTACGAGCGAGACACTGACCATGCAAGCGATCGTCTACACCGCCCCGCTGACCTTGGAGCTCCAGGACGTCCCGGAGCCGATCACGGCCGCCGGCGAGGTCATCGTCGAGGTCCGCGCCGCGGGCATCTGCGGCTCCGAGCTGGAGGGCTTCAAGAGCCAGAGCCCGTTCCGCGTGCCGCCGCTGATCATGGGTCACGAGCTGGCCGGGATCCGCCTCGACACCGGCGCCGCGGTCGCGATCAACCCGCTGATCTCGTGCCGCGTCTGCGACCTCTGCCTGCGCGGGCAGGAGAACCTCTGCCGCACCCGCGCGCTCGTCGGAATCCACCGCGCAGGCGGCTTCGCCGAGCGCGTCGCGGTGCCGGAGCGGTGCCTGCACGAGATCGGCGCGATGCCGTTCGAGCTGGCCGCGCTCGCCGAGCCGCTGGCGAACGCCGTCCACGCGCTGCGGCTTGCCCAGGAGCACGACCCGCAGCCGGCCCGCGTCGGCGTGATCGGGGCGGGGGCCCTGGGCCTCGCCTGCGCGCTCGTGGCGAAGCGGATCGGTGCCGCCGAGGTCGTCATCTGCGATCTCAGCGAGGAGCGGCTCGAGGCCGCCGCGCGGGCCGGAATCACCACGTCGCAGGACGGGCTGCACGGCGAGTTCGACGTGATCGTCGACGCCGTCGGCAGCGCCGCCACGCGACGCATGGCGGCTGAGCGGCTGCGCCCGGGCGGGACTGCCGTCTGGCTCGGCTTGCACGCGGCCGAGGCGGGTGTCGACGGGCTCGATCTGACCCGCCGCGAGCTGCGCGTGCTCGGCACCTTCGCCTACGCCGACCGCGACTTCCGCGCGGCGCTCGAGCTGCTGCCCGCGCTGGAGGTCGACTGGACGACGACGGCGCCGCTGCGCGACGGCATCGACGTCTTCATGGAGCTGATCGCCGGCCCGGGCGCGGCGACGAAGACGCTGCTGGTGGGCTGAGCGGGGGCGCTCACCCGCCCGGGTGGCTGAGGATGTTGAGGACGCGGCCGGTCGGTTCGCGGACGAAGAAGCGGCGGACGCCCCACGGCTCGTCGGTGAGCGGGTGGACGATCTCGCAGCCGAGTCGCTGCGCCGCGGCGTGGGCGGCGTCGACGTCGTCGACCTCGATCGAGACGTCGGGGTGGACCGGGGCGCTTGCGTCGGTGCTGATGATGCTCAGCTGGGCGGTGGGGTTGTCGCGGTCGGCATAGGTGGCGATCCAGCCGTGGTCCATGACGAGGTCGAGGTCGAGGACCTGGTCGTAGAAGTCGCGGGTCGCGGCGGGGTCGGGCGCGTGGAGGTTGGGAACGATCCGTTTGACGGTCATGGGAAGACCATGACGAGACGGTCGGCTCGACCCGGTCCGCGGTCCCGACTACGCTGCGCTGCGATGGCCTACGACGAGCAGCTCGCCGGCCGCCTGCGCGCGGTGCTCGCGGCGAGCGAGCAGATCTCCGAACGGCGGATGTTCGGCTCCGATTCCAACGACAAGGCGGCTCGATGAGCGATCCGGTGGTGGTGGAGGTCGCGATCGACGCGCCCGCGGCACGCGTCTGGCAGGCGTTTCGCGACCCGGTCGAGCTGCGCCGCTGGCATGGCTGGGAGTACGACGCGATCGAGGCTGAGATCCAGCAGATCTACTTCGACGACGTGACCGCCTCCGAGCCCGACCTGACGCTCGACACGCATGGCGCCGGTCGCTTCGAACTGGAGCCGCGCGGCGAGGCGACGGTCGTGCGGGTCGTCCGCGCCGCGCCCGACGGCGCCGCCGGCTGGGACGGGATCTACGACGAGATCAACGAGGGCTGGCGCTCGTTCGTCGAGCAGCTGCGCTTCTACCTCGAGCGCCATGCCGGCGAGGAGCGGCGCACGCTCTTCATCGAGCGCGAGGTCGACCCGCCCGCGGGTGAGGAGTGGTTCTCGGCCGCCCATCAGCGCGGGGTGGTCGCCGACCCGTCCACGCTCGTCATCGTCGCGCGCGAGAAGACGATCGTCAGCGCCTACGGCATCGACGAAGAGGCCTTCGCCGCGCTGCGCGAGCGGTTCGGCTGAGCCGCCGCGCTCCGGCGGCCTGCTCAGCCGCCGCTCGCCGGGCGCGGGGCGGTGAGCGCGTCGGCCAGCTCTCTGCGCGAGCTGATCCCGAGCTTGCGGTAGCTGCGCGCGAGGTGGTTCTCGACGGTGCGGACGGTGACGTAGAGGGCGGCGGCGATCTCGCGGTTCGAGCAGCCGTCGGCGGCCATCCCCGTGACGCGGCGCTCGGCGGCGGTGAGCGCGTCGGCGCCGCTGAAGCGCAGCCGCCGCGGCTTCGCGCCGGCGACGAGCAGCTCCCGATGGGCCTGCTCGGCGAGCACGGTCGCGCCGCAGGCGCGGGCGCCGTCGAGGCTGGCGCTCAACGGCTCGCGCGCCTGCGCCGGGCGGCCGGCCCGCCGCAGCGCGGCGCCGAGGTCGAACAGCGCGCGCGCATGGTCGAGGCGGGCCGGCGAGCTGCCGAGCAGCTCCGCGCCCTCCGCCAGCAGCACCAGGCCCTCCTCACCGCCGCGCGCCAGGCCCTGCGTGCTGAGCGCGAGGCCGCGGCCCGAGGCCGTCGACCAGCGCTCGGCGCGGGCCGACTGCTCGTCGGCGAAGGTGAGCGCGGCGTCGTCGTCGCCGACTGCCAGCGCCGCCTCGACCGCGGTCCGATGCCACGGGATGCTGAGGTGGGCGACGCCGAGCTGCTCGTCACGGCCGCGCAGCTCGAGCAGGTCGAGCAGCGCGTCGCGCGGGCGGCCCTGCGCCAGCCGCAGCCGCGCCCTCGCGTGGAAGGCGACGCCGACATGCGTCAGCGGCGCCAGCGCGGGACCGGCACCGCTGCGCTCGACGGCCCACTCGGCCTCCTCCAGCTCACCGCGCTCGACCAGCGCCAGCGCCAGGTAGGCCCAGTGCGCGAGCTTCGCCATCGGCGTCGGCGCCAGCTCCAGCAGCTCGCGTCCGCGCGCCTCCGTCTCGCGCACGTCGCCCGCTCGCCAGGCGGCCACGTGACCGATCCCGAGCAGGCTGGCGAGGCCGGTCACCGAGCCTTGCCGGCGCGCGGCGCGCAGCGCCGCCTCCAGGTGCGGCCGCGCCTGTCGGGCGCGGTCGGCGTCGACCAGCACCCGCAGCGGGTGGTTGACGACGATCGAGTTCGGCCCTTCGGCGAGCAGCAGCCGCTCGTCGGCGAGCGCCCGCGCCGCCAGCTCGGCGCCCGCCTCGATCCGGCCGTCGAGCCAGCAGAGTCCGGCCAGCTCGGCCAGCACCGCCAGGCCGGCCGGGCTGGCGTCGAGCGCCGGCTCGTCGCCGAGCTGACGCAGCCGCCGCAGCGCACCGGCACCGGTCGGCGGGTGCAGCAGGCCGATCGCGGCCGCGTGCGCGGTCAGCCGCAGCGTCGCCTCGCGGTCGATCCCGTCGACGTCGTCGCGGGCCTGTTCGAGCAGCGCGACGGCACCCGCGAGATCCCCGCGGTAGAGGCGGGTGTGGGCGCCGGCCTTCAGCCGCTCGGCGCGCGCGACCGGACCGGCTGCCAGCGCGGCCGCCTCCTCCAGGTGCTCGCCGGCCGCCTCCAGCTCGCCGACGAGCGTCTCGGCCCGTCCCAGCTCGGCCAGCAGCCCGCCGCGCTCGGTCACCGACGGCGGCTCGCGCAGCGCTCGCCGCAGATGCGTCTGCGCGACGTCGGCCGCGCCCTGCGCGACGGCGTCGGCGGCGACCGCGCGCAGCGTCGCGACGACCTCGTCGTCGCCGGCCGGCTCGCACAGCAGCAGGTGGGCGGCGACCTCGGGCGCTGGGCGCCCCTCGGCGGTCAGCGTCGCCGCGGCGCGGGCGTGGAGGGTGGAGCGCGCCGCCGGTCTGAGCGCGGCGTGGACGGCGTGGCGGACGATCGAATGGGCGAAGCGCAGCGGCCGTTGCGCGGCGAGCAGGCCGGCGTCGGCGAGCAGGTCGGCCAGCTCGCCGGCGCGCGCAGGGTCGACCGCGGCGATCGCGGCGACCTGACGCAGCTCGGCGGCGGGGCCGAGCACGGCGAGCGCGTCGAGCAGCGCGCCGCAGTCGGCCGGCAGCGGCGCCAGCCGCTGCCGCAGCGTGCGCGCGATCGACTCCGGTCCGGCGTCGTGGACGGCCGCGGTGCCGTCGTCGTCGGGGGAGACGCCGTCGCGCAGCAGCTCGCCGGCCAGCTCGTGCAGCAGGAACGGGTTGCCGCTGCTGGCCTCGCGGCAGGCGGCGGTGAAGGCGGCGGCCGGCACGCGCCCCCAGCGCTCGCGCAGCAGCGCGGCGGCCGCTCGCTCGTCGAGCGGGGCCGGCCGCATGAGCACCGTCTCGCGGCGGTCGCGCAGCCGCTCCAGCAGCTCGCTCGGCGCCTCCGGCTCGGCCGGTCGCGCGGCGAGCACGACCGTCAGCGGAAGCCCGTCGAGCCGGCCGGCGAGGAAGTCGACGAGCCGCAGCGTCGGCGCGTCGGCCCAGTGGGCGTCGTCGAGCAGCAGCACCAGCGGGCGCTCGACGGCGAGCGCGGCGGTCAGCCGGTAGAGGGCGTCGAGCACGGGGAAGGGGGAGTCGGGGCTGGCCGGTGCCGGCTCCGCGTCGGCCAGCCCGAGCGCCGTCGCCGCCAGCGCAGCGCTGCCGTCGGGCGCGGCGGTCGCGGTGGCATCGGCGGTCGCGGCCTCGGCCAGCAGTTGCCGCGCGACGCCGTAGCCGTAGTCACGCTCCAGCTCGCTGCCGGCGCCGCTCAGCACGCGCGCGCCGGTCGCCTCGGCGTGGGCGCGCGCGAGCGCGAGCAGGCTGGTCTTGCCGATGCCGGCGTGGCCCTCGACGTAGACGAGCTGGCCGCGGGCGTCGATCGCCGTCTGCAGCCGGCCGATCTCGACCTCGCGACCGAAGGTCGAATGCAGCGTTGACACGCCAACCAGTGTTCCAGACGGGCGTGCGACGCGCCTGAGTCCCTCAGCCGCGCGCGAAGCCGAGCGGGCGCGCGAAGCTGACGCGGGTGCGGTTGCCGGCGAGGTCGACCGCGTCCACCACGACGCGCACGGCGATCCGGTGGCGCGGCGCGTTCGCGAGCAGACGGCGGCCCGCTCTCGTCAGCCGCAGCCGCACGACGGGCCGCTCGCCGGCGCCCGCGTCGAAGCGCGCGCGGCCGAGCGTGAGCACGCGGCGGCCTCTGCCGCCCAGCGCGCGGACGACGTGCGTCAGCCGCACGCTGCCGCGGCAGCGGCCGCGTCCCTCGCCCTCGCGCGGCGAGCAGCCGAGGCTCAACGCCACGCTGCCGTCGCTGCCGGCGCCCAACGAGCTGCCGGCGAGCGCGAGGCCGGGCGAGTAGGGGTTGACCTGGAAGGCGTGGACCGTCGCCGGGCCGCGGCGGCCGTCAGCCGTCACGGCGCGGACCTCGACGCGATGGTCGCCCGCCCGCAGCCCGCTCAGCTCGTACGCCGCCGGGCTGCACGGCGCCCAGCCGGCGCCGTCGAGACGGCACTCGTAGCCGGCCGCACCCGGGTCGCTCAGGAAGACGATCCGCACCGCGCGGCCCCGCACCAGCGCGCGGGGCCGTTCGGTGACGGTGACGGCGGGCGCGGCCGGGAGGGATGCCGCCGGCGTTCTCGGCGTTTCGGGTTGCGGTCTCGGCTCCGGCTGCGGCTGCGGCGGCGCGACGACCGTCTGCGAGCTGCGCGGGGTCTCGGCGTTGCCGGCGGCGTCGACGCTGAGGTAGCGGATCCGCTCGCCGTCGCCGAGCACGGGCTTGGCGGCGGGGTCATACGAAGCGCTGGAGGTCGTCGGCACGGCCGGGTCGGCGCCGACGGTGTAGTACGTCGCCGCGACGCCCGAACCGGCGTCGGTCGCCGTCAGCGTCACGGCCGCGCCGGGGAGCGTGGCGGTGGTGACGTCGTCGCTCGTCGCGGGCGCGACGACGTCGACCTGCGCGGCCGCCGACTGCCGCGGCGTCTCGGCGTTGCCGGCGGCGTCGACGCTGAAGTAGCGGATCCGCTCGCCGTCGCCGAGCACGGGCTTGGCGGCGGGGTCATACGAAGCGCTGGAGGTCGTCGGCACGGCCGGGTCAGCGCCGACGGTGTAGTACGTCGCCGCGACGCCCGAACCGGCGTCGGTCGCCGTCAGCGTCACCGCGGGCGCGGCCGGCAGCCAGCCCGACGGCAGGTCGTCGGTCGTCTCCGGCGCGATCCCGTCATGCGCGTACGCGGGACCCGCGGCGGAGCAGCTCGAGACGTTCAACGAGCCGTCGGACGCGGTCGCGTACGGCGTCGTCGTCGCGTCGGCCGCGGCGGTGAGCTCGATCCCGTCCGCGGTGAAGTCGGCCGCGCTGCCGCTGCCGAGCACCGGCCCGCCGCAGCTCGCGTCGCCGTAGAGCGTGACGGTCGAGTCGGCCTCGGCGGTCCCGGTCGCTCTCGGCGTCGCGACGTTGGAGGGAGAGGCGGGCGCGAGCCCGTCGACCGTCGGCGCGACCGGCGGCGTCACGTCGTCGCTGAAGCGGAAGGTGTCGATCCCGATGTAGTCGCTGTTGGCGCCGTTCGTTCCGGCGTTCGTCACGTGGTAGCGGAAGGCGACGCAGCCGTTGACCGGCGCGGACAGCCCTCTCACGACGACGCTGTACTGCGTCCACGTGAACGGGTAGCCGCTCGTGCTCAGGGTCGGGTTGATCGTCAGCAGCAGCGTCGTGAAGTCGCCGACACCGTCCGCCGTGGAGCCGGGACTGCACGAGCCGTTTGGCGCTGTCCGCAGCTCGAGCCGGTCGGGATAGATTCTGGGGACGCCGGCGGCGCGCGTGTAGAACGACAGCTCGTCCCCGTCGCTGAGCGTCAGCTGCGGCGTGATCAGCCAGTTGCTGATCGTGCCGGGTCCCCCGGTGGTGCTGTGGAAGTTCGCCGCGATGTACGCCGAGTCAGCGCCCTGATGCGCGGCGAACGGCCCGAGGTTCGACGGCGGGTTGCCCTGGAACCAGCCGTTGACGCCGAGCGGGGAGGAGAGGTTCGCTCGGCTCCAGCCAGCCGGTGCGTACTGCTGACCGGGCGCGACGACCGGGTCGAAGTCCTCCGACAGGTCGGCGCCGCGCGCGACGCCCGGCGCCAGCGCGACCGCCGCGAGCAGCGCGCAGGCGGCGACCGCTGAGGTGAATCTCGACATGGGCATCCTGCACGAACCTCCGTGTCCGTGTGGGGGAAGCGCGACCTCCCCGGCGGAGGCACGACCGATCAGGACCTTATCGGCGCCTCGGCGCTATCGCATGAACGGCGGTGGACGCCCGCGGGCGCCGCGGCGGCGTCGCCGCGGCGCCCGCGCGCGTCAGCTCGCCGCGACCGCCTCGCGCAGGCCGGCCATGTAGCCGATCGCGTGGAGGCGGGCGTTGTGCGAGTAGCCGGCGACCTCGGCGCTGTCACCGGCGATCGTCGGGACGTGGTCGGAGCGCAGCACGCCGCTGAAGCCGATGTCGCGATAGGCGCGCATGCACGCGAGCATGTCGGTCGGGCCGTCGTCGTGGAAGGTCTCCTCGAACCGCTCCGGCGTGCCGCGCACATCGCGGAAGTGCGCGAAGGCGATCCGCTCGCCGAGGCGGCGGATCGTCCCCGGCAGGTCGTCGGTCATCAGCGTGAAGTTGCCCTGGCAGAGCGTGATCTGGTTCGCCGGGCTGTCGTTGACCTCGATCAGCCGTTCGAACGAGCCGACCTCCGACATGATCCGCGCGATCCCCCGGATCGGTGACAGCGGCGGGTCGTCGGGGTGCAGCGCCAGCGTCACGCCGGCCTCCTCGGCGACCGGGCAGACGCGCTCCAGGAACCACTCCAGCGACGTCCACAGGCGCTCGGCGGAGACCTCGCCGGCGTAGGTCAGCGGCGCGTTCGCCATCCGCGCGTGGTCGTACTCGGTCACGAGCGCGCCGCCGCGCGAGGGCAGCGCCATCCGCGTCCGCATCCAGCCGAGCACCGGCATCCAGTTGTAACACCAGACCGGGATCCCCAGCGACCCCATCGAGCGGATCAGCGTGCAGACCGCCTCCAGCTCCTCCTCGCGTCCCGGCAGGCCGAGCCGCAGCCGGTCCATCGGCGGGTTGTCCTCGATCGCCACGAGCGTCAGCCCGGCCTCGGCGACCTGGTCGCGGTAGAGCGTCAGCGGCACCAGCTCCCACGGCTGCTCGCCGCGCGACTCGCGCCAGTCGGCGTGGTAGCGCGGCAGCACCCCGACCGCCTTCTCGACCCCCAGCTGGCGCAGCACCGTCCAGAACGGGTGCGGCGGCTTCTCCAGCAGGATCTCGGCCAGCTCGGTCATGCCGCGTCCTCCCGCACCGCCGCCGCCCAGCGCACGTCGGGATCGGGCACCGGGACGGCGTCGATCAGCCGGCGCGTGTACTCGTGCGTCGGCGCGTCGATGACGGCGCGCGCGTCGCCGCGCTCGACCGTCTCGCCCTCGTAGAGCACGAGCAGCTCGTCGGCGATGTGGTACGCCGTCGAGAGGTCGTGCGTGACGTACAGGAAAGAGATCCCGGCCTCCTTGCGCAGGTTCACGATCACTTCGAGGATCGCCGCGCGAATCGACGCGTCGACCATCGAGACGGGTTCGTCGGCGACGATCACCCGCGGGCGCAGCAGACAGGCGCGCGCGATCATCACGCGCTGGCGCTCGCCGCCGCTGAGCTGGTGCGGATAGGCGTCGAGCACGCGCGCGGGGTCGAGCCCGACGAACTCGATCGCCTCCGCGACCGCTCTTCTGGCCTCCGCCGGCGTCGCCGCGATCTCGAAGTTGCGCACGACGACGTCGAAGACGTGCCGCACGCGGTAGACCGGGTTGAACGCCGTGAACGGATCCTGCAGCACCGCCTGGACCTCCTGGCGGAACTGCCGCCGCGGCCCGCGCGCGAGCTTCGCCAGCGGCGTGCCGCGGTAGCGGATCGACCCGCTCGTCGGCTGTACGAAGCCGAGCGCGATCTGCGCCGCCGTCGACTTGCCGCTGCCGCTCTGGCCGGCCAGCGCGACGATCCGCGGCTGCTCGGCGTGGATCTCCAGCGAGAACTGCTTCAGCGCCGTCACCGGCTCGCGCTGCTCCAGCAGCCCGGAGCGGTAGACCTTCGTGACCTGCTCGGCCTGGAGCAGCGGCTGATCGCTCGTGGCGCTCATGGCATCGCCGCCTTGTGATCGGGGCCGACCTCGGCCAGGGGATGTCGCGCGGCGACCAGCGCCAGCGCCTCGTCGCGCAGCGCCTGCGTCGCGGCGGCCGGATACCACTCGCGCTGGCGCAGCGACGGGACCGCCTGCAGCAGCAGTCTCGTGTAGGGATGCGCGGGGGAGCGGAAGATGCTGCGGACCGGGCCGATCTCGACCAGCCGGCCTCTGCACATCACGCCGACGCGGTCGGCGAGCTGCGCCTGCAGCGCCATGTCGTGGCCGATGATCACGACCGCCATCCCGAGCCGCTGCTGCACGTCCTTCAGCGTCTCGGCGACCGCCTTCTGGACGATCACGTCGAGCGCGCTGGTCGGCTCGTCGGCGACCATCACCTTCGGGTTCAGCGCGATCGCCATCGCGATGCAGACGCGCTGCTTCATCCCGCCGCTCAGCTCGTGCGGATAGAGCCGCGCGGTGCGGACCGGCAGGCCGACGGAGGCGAGCAGCTCGTCGATCCGTCTGCCCGACGCGCGTCTGCGCTCATGCACCTCGATCACGTCGGCGATCTGCGCGCCGACGCGCATCACCGGGTTGAGCGCGCTCATCGCGCCCTGCGGCACGAGCGAGATCTCGCTCCAGCGGCGCCGGCGCAGCTGCTCGCCGCCGAGCGCGCGCAGGTCGACGCCGTCGAGCAGCACGCTGCCCGAATCGACGCGACCGGGCGGCTTGATCAGGCCGAGCACCGACATCGCCGTCGTCGACTTGCCGGAGCCCGACTCGCCGACGAGGCCGAGCATCTCGCCGCGGCGCAGCTCGAAGCCGACGTCGTCGACGACGGTGCGGCGGCCGCCGCCGGCCGGGTAGCTCACCGACAGGCCGTCGACCGACAGGACCGCCGTGCCGGTGGCGCTGGTCACGGTCGCGTCAGCCATTGCGGCCCGCCTTTCGCAGCCGGGGGTTGGCGATCTCGTCGACCGCGAGCGAGACGAGGAAGAGGCCGAGGAAGAAGAGGATCAGCAGCGCCGCCGGCGGCAGCCACCACCACCACAGCCCCTGCGACAGCGCGCCCGCGGAGAGCGCGTTCTGCAACGCCAAGCCGAGCGTCTGCGTGTCGATCGGGCCGAGGCCGATCAGCTGCAGGCCGATCGCGATCGCCAGCGCCCCCGAGATCGCGCCGACGAACATCGCCGTCACGAACGTGACGAGGTTCGGCAGCAGCTCGAAGGTCATGATCGACGCCGCGCTGCGGTTCGACAGTCTGCTGATCGTCACGAACGGCTGCTCGCGCAGCGTCAGCACCTGGCTGCGGACCGCGCGCGCGACCAGCGGCCAGCTGAAGAGCGCGATCACGAGCGCCAGCCCGATCAGCGAGAGGTCGCCCATCACGGCCGCGACGAGGATCAGCATCGCGAAGGCCGGGATCCCCAGCATCACGTCGGAGATGCCGCGCACGGCCGTGTCGGCCGGGCCGCGGAAGTAGCCGGAGACGATCCCGGCGGCCGTTCCGACGACGGTCCCGGCGAGGCCGGCGACGATCGCCATCTGGAAGGTCGGCGCGGTCGAGTAGATCATCACCGCGAGCACGTCGCGGCCCGAGCCGTCGGTCCCGAGCAGGTGGTCGGCGGAGGGCTTCGTCTTCGGGTCGAAGGCGAAGATCTCCGTGTCCTCCTGGCCGACGAGCAGCCGCGCCAGCAGGCTCAGGATCAGCGGCGAGAGGAACAGCAGCAGGCCGAGCACCAGCTGCGGCGAGCGCCAGCGGCGCGGCTCGCGCGGGCGCGCGATCCCGGCCGCCTCGGCGAGCGTGCCGGCCGGCGAGGCGACGGGCGTCAGGTCAGTCTCGGCCATAGCGGATGCGGGGGTCGATCAGCGGATACAGGAGGTCGAGGATCAGCAGCGCGCCGGCGGTCGTGACGACCATCATCAGGACGACGCCCTGGATCACCGGGTAGTCGCGCGCGTCGACGGCGGAGACGAGCACCTTGCCGAGGCCGGGGTAGGAGAACAGCACCTCGACGAGGATCGAGCCGGAGACGACGTAGCCCATGTAGATCGCCAGCGTCGTGACCTGCGGCAGGATCGCCGTGCGCATCGCGTAGCGGAGGAAGATCCGCCGCTCCGGCAGGCCCTTCGCCTCCGCCAGCAGGAGGTGGTCGGAGCCGAGCACCGAGACCATCATCGAGCGCATCCCGAGCATGAAGAAGCCGGTGAACGCGAGCACGATGCTGAGGCCCGGGAGCAGCGCGTGCTCGAAGGTGTCGAGGACGGCCGCGAAGGGTCCGCCGCTGGTGCCGAGCGGGTCGCGCGCGCCGCCGGTCGGGAGGATCTGCAGCTCGTACGCGAAGACGTAGAGCAGCAGCAGCGCGACGAGGTAGTAGGGGATCGCGGCGAACAGCATCACCGACGACATCAGCCCGCGCGCGAAGGCCGGCGTCGAGCGCCACGCCATCAGGCCGCCGAGCAGCGAGCCGACGACCCACGACAGGACCATCGCGGTGGCGAGCAGCCCGAGCGTCCACGGCAGCGCGTCGCCGATCAGCGTCGTGACTCTCGTCGGGAAGTTGGTGACGGAGTAGCCGAGGTTGCCCTGGGCCAGCTCCTTGACGTAGTCGACGTACTGCTCCAGCAGCGGCTTGTCGAGGCCGAACTGGCGTCTGTACTCCTCGATCAGCTCAGGCCCGGCCGAGAGCGCCTGGCCTGAGGCCTGCATCCGCGTCACCTGGTCGGTGATCGGATCGCCCGGCGCGAGGTGGACGAGGAAGAACATCGCCGTGACGGTGATCCACACGACGACGAAGAAGAAGGCGATCCGCCGCAGGGCGTAGTCGAGCGTCATGCTCGACCCGCCCCGTGGCAGCGCCCGGAGGCGACCAGTGTCACTGGCCGTCTCCCGCGGGCTGGAGTCTGGTGATGACCTGGTGGAAGTTCATGCCGAACGGCGCGGGCTGCGTGTAGCCGTTGTCCGCGGTCGGCCAGTTCTCCCAGTACGTCTGGTTCATCACGATCGGCGTCGGGCGCTGGTTGAGCGGGATGACCGGCAGCTCTCTGAGCCAGATCTCCATCGCCTGCGCGTACAGCTCGCCGATTCTCGGGTCGCCGGGCGTCAGCTCGCCCATCTGCGCGACCAATCTGTCGTATTCGGCGTTTCTCCATCTGCCGGCGTTGTCGTTGCCGGGCGCGTGCGTGTAGCGGTTGAGCGTCGCCCACGGGTCGGTGACGCTGCCGCACTCGAACCACGACTGCGCGTCGAATCTGCCGTCGGCGCGGGTCGCGGCGACCGTGTTGAAGTCACCCGGCTGGAGGTCGACGGCGATGCCGGCCTCTCTCAGCTGCTGGTTGAGCAGCTGCGCGGCGTCGCCCCAGACCGGGCCGAGCGCGGCCGGCGAGAAGAGGTTGAGCGCCAGCGACAGCGGCTCGCCGTCCTTGGTCCAGACGCCGTTCTCTCTTCTGTAGCCCTTGGACTCGAAGATCTGCGCCGCTCTCTCGAGGTCGTGGTCGAGCGTCGGGTAGGTCGCGAGCAGGTCCTCGTTCTCGTCGATCAGCGCGCTCAGCTGCGGGTACTCGGGGAAGGTCGTGCGCGCCGCGGTCGGCTCGCCCGGGGTGTTGAAGAGACGGCTGAACTGCTCCTTGTCGAGCGAGGCGTTCAGCGCCCAGCGCAGCTCGGCGTCGTCCCACGGTCTGCGCGTCGTGTTGATCGTCAGCGCGAACGGGCACGGGTCGAGCCAGCCGAGGTCGCCGTCCCAGTTGACGAGCTTCGGGTTGCGCTCGCGCGCGGCGATGAAGCCGGCGACGCTCGGGACCGACTGGCCGGCGTAGTCGAGCTGACTGCTCTCCAGGCCGGCGACCGCCGAGTCCTCGGGGCCGGGGCTCGTGTAGACGACGCGCCGCGGCGCGGGCAGCTCGCTGAAGCCCGCTCTCGCCGCCCACCAGTCGTCGTCGCGCTGCAGCGTCGCGGCCGAGGCGGTGACCTCCGTCAGTCTGTAGGGGCCGGTGCCCATCGGCAGCCCTCTGGCGAGGTCGTAGAAGGCGAACGTCTCGAAGTCCTCGCCTCTGAAGACGTGCTCGGGCAGCGGGATGAAGTTGGCGGTGTAGACGTACGACGACAGCTCGCTGTCGACGAAGCGCGGGTTGGGCGCTCTGAGGTCGATCTGCACCTCGGTGGGGGAGAGCGCTCTGATCGATCTGACCGCGCCCTGGATGTTGGCGGCGCGGAACGGCGCTCTCGCCTTCAGGATCTGCTCCATCGTGTAGACGACGTCTCTGGAGCTGAACGGGGTGCCGTCGGCCCATCTGACGTCGTCGCGCAGTCTCAGCGTGACCGTTCTGTTGTCGTCGCTGTACTCATAGCCGGTCGCGAGCCACGGCTCGGTTCTGCCGGTCTGGTAGTTGACGTAGAAGAGCGCCTCGTAGACGAGCTCGTGCAGCCCGTCGGAGACGAGCGCGTCGCTCGCCTGCACGTACGGGTTGCCGATCTTGCCCGTCGGCGCGCGGTACTGCCCGAGCACGAGCGTCTCGGCGCGGCCGGCTTCTCTGCCGGAGTCACTGCTCGTTGCGGTGCCGCCGCCGCTGGCGGCGCGCGTGGTGCTGGTGTCGTCGTCGCCGCCACCCCCGGCGACCGACACGATCACGACGACCAACACGATCAGCAGCACGGCGGCGCCGATCATCCCGACGGGCGACAAGCGCCGTCGACGACCATCCTCCATCTCTTCCTCCTCAGTGAACCCGATGTGGGTGTCAGTGCGCGCGAAGGCGTGCTTCGACCACGGTGCGGACACCCGTGAGGTGCTCGCGCATCTGCTCCGCGGCCAGGTCCGGGCGCCCGCCGCGGATCGCCGTCAGCACCGCTCGGTGCTCACGGGCGTCGCGCTCGCGGTTGTCGTAGACCTGCAAGATCATCATCTGCTCGGCCGCGTAGAGGTCGAGCAGCGAGTCCATCGTCTGTCCGAGCACCTTGTTCCCCGACAGCCGCGCGATCGCACGGTGGAAGTCGAGGTTGAGGTCGCTCAACGTCTCGTCCTGGCCCTCCAGCGACTGGTCGGCCAGGTCGAGGATCCGCTCCAGCTCGGCGATCGCATCCGGCCCGCCGCGCACGACGGCGAGGCAGGCGAGGTGCGGCTCGATCAGCAGCCGCGCGTCGATCAGGTCGAGCAGCACGTCCGGGTCGAGCTGCCCCGTGTACGGGTTGGAGACGATCACCCGCGCCAGCGGCTCGCGCACGTAGACGCCCGAGCCGTGACGGAAGTCGAGCAGGCCGAGCGCCTGCAGGCGACGCAGCGCCTCCCGGATCGTCTGCGGGGCGACCGCGAAGCGGCCGGCCAGCGCGGTCACCGACGGGATTCTGTCGCCGGGCTGGAGGCCCTCCTGCTTGAGCAGGTCGATCAGGTCCTGGGTCAGCTCGTCGGCCGCGTTGGGACGCGGCCGGATCGTGCGCAGGGCGCTGACCAGTCGTGGCACGGCCTCGGCCGGCTTGGGCTCCATATCCATCGAAGTCATCAAATCAGTTGGTAAGTGGCGGTGTCAACCCTTTCGTGTGAGATCGCCTCACACAGGAGAAAAACCGATTACCTACTGAGGATTCTTGAGGTCGATCGCTTGACAAGCTGATCTAGAGTCATCTGGTCACTTTCTGACCAGAGGAGGGAGTTGGGATGCTTCATCTCTTGCGTTCAGCGACGACCGGTGCCGCGCGCAGACGCCGGGTAGCCGCCGCTGCGGCGGTGCTGGGGGCCGGTGCGCTGGCGCTCGCGCCGGCCGTCGCGGGTGCGGCGCCGGTCTGCACCGGCGTCACCTCGCCGAGCGTCACCGGCGTCACCACGAACACGGGCCTCAGCTCGATGTTCACCAGATACGGCAACGGCGGCACCGGCTGGACCGGCGCCGACAGCACCTACTCGGCGCGGCTGCCGAGCGGCAACGACGTGTGGATCTTCTCCGACACGTTCATGCCGCCGATCACCGCGCCGACGCGGCCGACGACGGCGCCGCTGATCAACAACACGCTCGTGCCGCAGTCGGGCAGCACGCTCAGCACGATCCAGGGCGGCACGACGAGCAGCCCGGCGGCGAAGTTCAGACCGGCGACCGCCACCCACTGGTACTGGATGGGCGGCGGCAGCGTCTCGGGCTCCAACCTCGAGATCCCGATGACCGAGTGGAGAAAGATAGGCCCCTCGGCCTGGGACATCGAGTGGCAGGCGAACGCGCTCGCGCGGCTGCCGGTCAGCAACCTCAGAGCGACGCCGACGATCACCGCGCTGCCGTCCGCGACGAGAATCCACTGGGCGGCGTGGACGCTGCGCGAGGGCACGACGACGTACGTCTACGGTGTCGAGGACCTCGGCGCCAGCGGCGGCAGCAAGTGGCTGCACATCGCGAAGGTGACCGGCTCGCTGGCCAACACCTGGAGCTACTACAGAGGCGGCGACCCGGCGCTGCCGGCCTCGTGGTCGGCGACCGAGTCGGACTCGATCCGCGTGCTGGAGCACGTCTCCAACGAGCACAGCGTGCACAGACTCAGAAGCGGTCTGTACATGCTCACGACGATGGACACGTCGCTCGCGTTCAACAACGAGATCGTCGCGTACTTCTCGTGCTCGCCGGTCGGCCCGTTCGTCGCCAGAACGTCGCTCTACAGAGCGCCGGAGGCGGGGCCGTTCGGCAGCTATGGCGACGGCGACGTCTACGCGTACAACGCGCACGCCCACCCGCAGCTGTCGTCGTCGACCAACGTCGTCGTGACCTACAACGTCAACAGCCTCGACGCGACGATCGGCGGAGACCTCTACAGAGACGTCTCGATCTACCGGCCGCGCTTCATCAACGTCGGGCTGACGCCCTAGGCGCCGGCCGTGTGAACGGGCCGTGTCGAGTCACGGACGACGAGACGCGGCTCGGTCGGCAGCTGGTGGATCTGCGGCGGCGCGCCCGCGAGCTGGTCGAGCAGCACGTCGACCGAGGTCGCGCCCAGTTCGCGCATCGGCATCGCGATCGTCGTCAGGCGCGGCTGCGTGTAGTCGGCCAGCGGCACGTTCTCGAACGACAGCACCGAGAGGTCCTCCGGCACGCGCCGGCCGGCGTCGGCCGCCGCCCGCAACGCGCCGACCGCCTGCTCGAAGGAGCTGACCCACAGCGCCGTCACGTCGGGGTGGTCGGCGAGCAGGCCGCGGACGGCCTCGGCGCCGCCGGCGGCCGAGAAGGCGGCGCGCGCGACGACCGGCTCCAGGCCGCGCGCGTGGGCCGCCTCCAGGAACGCCTCCTCGCGGCGGCGGGCCGACTCGATCTCGGCGAGGCCGGCGACGTGGCCGAGCCGCGCGTGGCCGAGCGAGACGAGGTGGTCGAGCGCCAGCTGGCTGGCGCCGGCGACGTCGAGCACGACGTTGGCGACGGCGCCCGGCACCGCGCGGTTGACGAAGACGTGGGGGACCCAGTGGCGCTCCAACGCCGCCAGCAGCGGTCTCGCCGGCAGCGCCGAGGCGATCAGCAGGCCGTCGATGCGGCCGGCGCGGACCAGCTCGGTGAACGACTCGTCGGCCTGCTGGCCCTCGGAGTCCTCCGCCGCCAGCAGCACGTAGCCGCGGGCGCGGGCGCGCTCGTAGGCGCCGCGGATCAGGTCGGTGTAGGCGGGGTTGTCGAAGGCGGGGACGAGCAGGGCGAGCGCGCCGGTCTCGGCGTTGGCGAGCGCGCGGGCGAGCGGGTGGGGGCGGTAGCCCAGCTCGCGCGCGACGGCGGCGATCCGCGCGCGCGTCTCGTCGCGGACCGAGACGGTCGGGTCGCCGTTGAGCACGCGCGAGGCGATCGACTTCGAGACGCCGGCCGCGTCGGCGACCTCTTCGAGCCGCGGTCGCCGCTGCCCGCTCATCGGCGTGGCTCCCGCGCGGCGCCGGCCCGGCGCCGCAGTGTGGCGGTCGCGGCACCCGCCCGCTGTCGCGGCGCGGCGGTCGGCTCACCGCAGCGCGTGCTCGATCCCCTTGACATCCGCATCGAGCCAAGTTTACAGTCCTCGGCGTGAGAAAACCGGTTTCCTTCGGCACTTCTGGCCCCTGGCACGACTCCGTGGAGGCGCTGCTGGGCGCTGTCGGCGACGGCGCGCGGGTCGGCGTCGGCGGCTTTCACTTCACCCGCATCCCGGTCGCGCAGCTGCTCGAACTGGGGCGCGCCGGCCGCCGCGAGCTGACCTACGTCGCGTGGGGCGGCGGCCTCGCGCTGGAGCTGCTGCTGGCCGCCGGCGCCGTCACGCGCGCCGCGCTGACCTTCTCCAGCCTCGACGTCTTCGGGCTCGCGCCGCGCTTCCGCGCCGCGGTCGAGCGCGGCGAGCTGGAGCTGGAGGAGTGGACGGCGCTCGGCATGATCAGCGCGCTGAACGCGCGCAGCCGCCGGCTGCCGTTCGAGCTGATGCAGCCGCTCGCCGGCAGCGACCTCGGCGGCGGCTGGTCGCGACCGCTGGAGGGGCAGGCCGCCGTCCCCGCGCTCGCGCTCGACCACGTGCTGCTGCACGCCGCCCGCGCCGACGATGCCGGCAACGTCGAGCTGCGCGGCGCCGGCGGGATCGACCGCGCGCTGATCTTCGCCGCCGACCGGCTGCTCGTCACCGTCGAGGAGCGGGTCGCCGTCGGCGAGCTGGGCGCGCCCGGCGCCTTCGTGATCCCGCGCAGCTTCGTCAGCGGCGTCGCGCTGGCGCCCCACGGCGCCTATCCGACCTCCTGCCTGCCGCACTACCCGGCCGACCTGCGCCGCCTCAGAGCGCTCGCCGCGGGCGGCGCTGACGGCCCGCTCGACGCCGCGGCGCTGGCGCCGGACGCCGCCGCGGTCGCGCGTGGGCGCGCCGTCGCGGCGCTCCCGG